>AP019515.1 GCA_007182875.1 Vreelandella sulfidaeris
TGACCATTTGAGCGACGGTCGTCGCTACCGTCTACTGAATGTGATCGACGACTTTAACCGAAGGAAGGTCTTGGTATCGAAGTAGACATCTCGTTGCCTACTGAACGAGTTATCCGGGCGCTAGACCAGATCATTGAATGGCGTGGTAAGCCGCACTCTATTCGTTGTGACAACGGGCCAGAATATATCAGTGGTAAGTTATCGGCATGGGCGGAAGGTCAAGGTATTCAGCTGATGTTTATCCAGCCAGGAAAACCCCAGCAGAATGCTTATATAGAACGCTACAATCGAACGGTGCGCTATGACTGGTTAGCCCAATACCTGTTTGAAAGTACCGAAGAGGTTCAGGATTACGCCACTCGTTGGCTCTGGCACTACAATCACGAGCGCGCCTAATATGGGGCTTGGAGGGATCACCCCTCAACAGAAACTGGCCGCTGTGGTCTGAACTCTACTTTGAAACCCTCTGAAAATGGGGATTACCAATATGCATTGGTCACTCCTTGCAACAGCGCGGTGACATCAGTCCCTCGTCACACTGAGCTTGAAGTAAGTCAGCTATTTCCCGCTCGACAGACGCGACTGCTGGTTGCAGTGTTTCGTCTACTTCGTCACGACCCAGGCGGGCGATCTCTTTCCACCGCACCAGTGAGTCACGGGAGACAAGATAGGTACGCGCACAATCACCCTCTGAGGCTTCCTTCTGAAGCGACTCCAACAGCTCCAGGTCACGCATCGAAAAGACCTGAATGGCCGGTACAAGCAGCCCTGCCTCTTCTGCTTGTCGACCGAGTGAAGCCTTGTCCCAGTCACGTTCGGCCGCTTCGTAGGAAGAATGTGTGGTGGTCTGGTAACCACACCGCTGGCACACCAGCCAGTGCGCATGAAACCAGTCGGTGTTTCTTTTCAGATAGTCTGGACTGTCCTGACAGGCACAGACTGGGCATGAGGCTCGCTCGGTCATGGTGCTATCTGGCATATCAAAGTGAATGGGGCGGGGCGATGGCATTCATGCATGGCCACCCGAAAGCTGGCTCAGCGTCTGTGCACGAGCATTGGCTGATTCCCGCACAAGGTCGGGAGAAAAGCCGGCACCACAGTGAACTTCATTGATCATCACAAGTTGTAAATAGCCGCGATGAATCAAGTATTGGCCAAAGCCTAGATCCGAGATGTCCCGATGCGCATAGGCACCGGAAGCCTCCATCGCATTAATGTCGTCAATGGTTACGATGCCCTTATTGAGACTATCTAGTGTCGCTTCGCGATAAAGGGCCTGCAGGCAATACTGTTCGGCAAGCTCGCCCAGGTTGAAGTCAACAAGTGCTCGATATAGCCCGCTGCACTGGTAATGGGTCGCCCCACCGCTAGAGAGTGCTACCAGCTCGCCCTTGCAATGACTAGGTTTCGCCATCGCTTTGTCTCCTGTGATTGTGTTCGCTCCCTTGGCAATACCGGCATGAGTCAGCTTGTGGGCGCTGAGCATGCAGGCATAGGCTGAGTGCATCGCATCGGCAATGATGCGATCGGCCAATTCAAGAGGGTGGTATCAGTGATGCCAACACGCCGCAGATCCTGCTCAATAACGGCACGATGACGCTGGTAATCATGAAGTTCACTCACAAGCGCGTTGCCTGCGAGCAAATCCTGCTTGTTCGTTTCATGGAGTGCAGAGCCCATGTCTACCCCTACGTTGCAGCACAGCTGGCTGTCTGGCGCCGAAGAAGCTCGGCCAGCCGATCTAAGGCTGTGATGGAGATCGTCCGCTCTCCCGCTGCACAGCGCGCCTCATGTCGGCGCAGCAGCGAAAGATCCCTTGGCGAGAAATCGTGTTCACAACAAAACTCTGCCTGTGTCATTTCTCTGTCCTTGAGCAGTTGCTCCAGGGCATCACGAAGTACGACAATATCGGCATACGCGAACCCTCCCTTCCCAGCTCACTGTCATTATTCGCTTCACTCATACTGGGCACACCCAGCTCCGGTTCGAGGTTGCATGTACCGGCCTCGGTGTGTAGCGCACCTGCTACAACCAAGTTCTGCCCAATTTCGGGCGGTTCCTCGTGCAACCTGTCACCAGAGGTAGGGCGCGGGTGACACCCTCGGCGATTGCTTGCTGGCGCAGTTTGGATAGAGATGTGATAGCGAGCACCGCGGCCAGCTGGAAGATCAGCAGCGCCACCGCTTGCATCCCGATCAAGGCCTGCTGGCGCCAGGTCGAGCACTCGGCAGGCGCCGCCACGAGAGTTGCCAATTGGTTGTCGACCTCGGCGAGACGAGCCTGTGCTACCTGTATGGGTTCGAGCCAGCCCGCCCGGGCCTCACTATTTGCCCAGAAAGTATCGATGCTCTCCTCAAGACGCGAGGCCTCTAGGGCCAGCCGCTCGAGCTGCAGCTCCCGGCCAGCGTCGACGTGAGATGCCGACAGCCATTCCTCTACCAGAGGCTCACAAACCATATAGATGGGGCCGGTAAGCGTAAGCACGCTGGCGACCATGGCCAGCATTCGCCGCGCCAGCTGGCGCTGATACCAGAGCCACAATGCAACGACTTCTGGGAGAACAGCCTAGGCCCAGCCCATTGGACCTACAAACTCCGTCCAAAACTGAATCGCATGCACCTGCAGCAGCGCGATCGCGCCGGCAAGCACCAGCAAAGGTGGCACCATCTCAATGAAGCGTGTTGTCGGTGACTGATTGCCCATTACGTTGACTCTCCACAAAGCTCACACACTGCCGACTCTCCTAGCCCCTCACCAAGGGGCAGGGTAAACAGCTTTCTAGTCCGTCTCCGGTTCGGATTCACCGCCTGCCGAGGTGACCACGGCCATCGGCGTTCCCAACTGCGGCGCAGGGGGCGGCTGGTCAGGCTCCGCCGCAGCCATTCGTATACCGATCGTCAGCGCCAGCAGCGCCGACCAAGCGACCATCCAGTGAATTAGAAAGCGACCATCCAGTGAATTAGAAAGCGACGATCTTTGAGATTGCCCCGGCCGAGAATGAGCAATACAGCGAGGAAGACGGCATACGCGAGAGCGCCGACCCAGAGAATGGCGATGAAGCTGCTCATGCCACACCTCCGGTTAAAGTCGCCTCTGCGTTCCCGGGTTGGGAGTTGCGGTTTAGCCAGCCTTGAATGCAGGCGGTATTTGGCTCGCCGCGATCCTGGGGACACGTCTATTCTGCTGTGCGACTTCAAGCGCTCGTTTGGCCATAGCTCTCCCTTTATGGGTTGGTGATACTGATAGGGCTGGCTGGCGCAACCAAATCGGTAGTGAGGTGAGCCGGCGCTGGCCGGTGACATGGTTGACGGCTCGCTTGATAGCAGAAGGGTGGCCAACCAGTACGACACGGCGCTTTCCACGAGTGAGGCTTGTATAAAGCCACTGTCGCTCAAGCATGTGCCAGTGCGATCGCACTAGAGGAATGACCACGGCCGGGAATTCGGACCCTTGCGCCTTGTGGCCGGTCATTGCATAGGCCAGTTGCAGCTTGCCGAGCGCGTCACTGGTGAACAGCACTTCTCTATCCTCAAACCGCGCCAGCACGGTTTTGTCTTCAGCGTCTGCCGACACTACATAGCCGAGATCACCATTAAAGACATCACGGTTGTAGTCATTCTCGGTCTGCACGATCTTGTCTCCTGGCGCCCATTGGCGCCCATTGGCGCCATGGATCGTCACCGAGCCCCGATCGCCCGGACGTGATAGCTTCGAAACGCTTCATTGAGAGCACGGGTTCCGACCGGACCACCGTGCATGGGTGTCAACACCTGCACCTCAAAAGAGGATCGAAGCCACGCGCCAGCATGTCTTCAGTGGCCACCCGCAATGCCACACGACACATCAGCTCGGGGTCACCGCCTTCCGGCACTTCGACAATCTCAAAGTCGCTATCTGGCACCGATTGAGGAGTATTGCCCTGGTTGACGGCGTGCGCCTGGACAGTAATTTGCGAGCCTGGCCCCTGTCGCCGGATCTGTTGAAGACGTGCCACTGGGATAGCACCCGAAGCGATCACATCGCGAAGAATGTTCCAGCCCAACCGAGGCCAATTGATCCTGATCACCGATGATGAACAGTCGTCAGTGGTCAGGCAGCGCCACCAGAGCCAGAAACAACGGCACATCGACCATCGATGCTTCATCAATGATCACTACATCCGCTTCGATCGGGTTGCTAGCATTAAACTCAAAGCCGCTGGCATAGCGCCCAGGAGACGATGAATAGTAGACGCCGGCCTCCCGGTTGCCTCCGACATTCGCCGAGAGGCACGGCCAGTTGGCGCACACAGCGCCAGCTCAAGGCCAGCATCATCCAGTGTCTGCGCCAGCACCTCAGTCACCGTGGTTTTCCCCACCCCGGCCCACCCGTAAGCACAGCCACCCCATACGCAAGGCAGGTCTCCAATGCTTGGCGCTGCTCATCACTGAGCACCCGGCCATCCGACAGCTCGCCATCAACACGCACTTGGTTGCAGCCATTCCAATGCACCGCACGCGTTAGCAACGCGGTGGCGATGGTTCTCTCGGCTTCCACCAGCGAAGGCAGGCCAACTAGCCCGCCCTCAACACTTATAAGTTTTCATGCGCCAGCAGCAGTTCAACAACCGAGGCCATGCGTGCCACGTCGACCCCGAGGAGCTGCGCGCCTTCCGAGGCCAATTCATCCGAGGTTGCCAGGGTATGCCCCGAGGCTGATCGTGCATCAACGACATGGCGAAGCCCCGCAATGAGTCGATCGCGGTGGGTCAACTCGCAGCCAAGAGATTGAGCCATAGTATCGGCTATACGAAACCCTATACCTCGAGTCTTCAATAAGGTGCGGTAGGGGTTGGCGGATACTTTCGCAATGGTCTCCTGGCCCAACTGGCGAAAGACCGACATTGCACGTGAAGCGCCCAGACCATGCCCTGCAGGAAGATCAATGCATCACGCGCTTCTTGGTACTCATTCCAGCTCGCCGCTATCCCCACTGCCTTCTTCTTACCGATGCCTGACACAGCCCGTAAGGCCTTTTCGTCACCGAGTACGTCGCGCAGCCCATCACCGAAATGGGCGACCAACCGCGCAGCGAACTTAGGGCAATGCCGGCCACCTTGCCACTCGCAAGGTATGCACCCAGCGCTTTGGACTCCTGAGGTATTTGCGTGATGAGCCGATCGGCTTTGAACTGCTTGCCGAACTTAGGATGCGTGCCCCAAGTGCCGCGGGCCTGCACAGACTCCCCTCGTTGAGCGGCTGACATACAGCCACCAGCGTTACCTCCTGTTCCTGAGCATCGCGCACAGTCAGGATCTGAAATCTCTCATCACCTACGAAACGAACGGCACTGATCACGCCGATCAATTCCTCAAGGTTGTCCATGGATCGCCCTCGCAATAAAAACCCGGCTGGGGAGGCCGGGTGAGGTACAGGAAACAGGCTCTTACTGGGGAGCGTGGATTGTCAGCACGCCGGGCCGCGCCCGACTTCAAACTCTGGATCTGCTACTGGGGAGCCCTCTGAGTTGAGAGTGAGAGAGAAGCCGGATCAGGGCTAACTCAGAGGGCTCTCCGGTAGCCCCGTTACCGAGACGACCAGACGGCTAATGCGCATCCCCGAAGCCGTGTCAGGAGAGAGGAGATAGCGGACGCAATCCGCTTAATTCGTTCGGCGATGGGTTGTTAAGCTGTTTCTGCTTACTATGTGTTACATACTAGACGACATTTTTAAGAATACAACACACTTTAGAGATGAAAGACATCGTATTGTCGGTTGCTTCTGAGCGGTGCTTATTCCGCTTACTTTCCTCTACCGAAGGACGACCTTCAGGATGACATCACGAGCACTCATTCTGTGTGAGAAACACTCCGACCAGGCCGACAAAATAGCCCCTGCTTTAGGTCTTACGCGCAGCGGCAACGCCTACACCGGCACCTGGAATGGCATCACACTTACCTTAGTTTGGGCCGCTGGGCATTTGCTGGCGCCTGTTGAGCCTTCCGAGGTGAGCCCAGAGGCCAATTGGCGCGATCCCCGCAGTCTTCTGCCCTACCTACCGCCTTTCCTCAGACGCCTACCGACCGCGGTAAGAAATACCTGGGAAACCTTAAAAGAACTCTCTCAAGCAACAGAAGTATGGTTGGCCACCGATCCAGACCGCGAAGGCGAAGCCATCGGGTACGAGATCCGCAATACGCTAAGTACCGCGGTTCGGTGAAGCGGATGTGGCTGACCGGCTCTATGGAAGCGGCCGATGTTCAGGCCGCGGCCAAGCGCCTCAGGAACGCCGGAGAAACCATATCTTTCTGGCGGGCTCAGCAGGCCCGCGCCAACGCGGATGGCTTCTGGCAGTACCTTGTCCGTGCATACACGGCAACCGCACGCATGGGCCTTATGGGTAGCGATTTAGCCAAAGGCAAGGGCAAGGCTGGGCTCGTGTCGGCCGGCCGCGTACAGTCCGCCACCCTGGGCTAGTTGTTACCCGCGATCGCACAATCGAAGCCTTTATTCCAGTCGATCACTACCAGGCAAAGATTACCCTGGGCGGGGGCGAGCTGACCTATTCTCCAGCCACCCAATAGCTGGCGCCAGCAGCATCCAACTGCAGGATGAAGGCAAGCCAATGTTCCTGGACAGGGCAGCCATGTTGGCCTTCACCAAGCGCTTAGAGACCGTCGATAACGCCGCCATTCTGGAGGCCGAGACAAAGCAAACAGCCAAACATCCACCGCTGCCATACAGCCTCACAGCGCTTCAGCGAGACATGTCAAAAGTACGGCCTCACGGCCACACAGACGCTGAAAGCAGCCGATTCAATGCGAAGCGATGGTTACCTGACCTACCCCGAACAGAGCATGGCGAATTGCCCGCAAGCCTCTATAACCGGACCGATCTGTTGGCCATTTTGGGGCGCAGCAAAGGCTGATGACACGCTCATGACGCCAGCTCGGCAAGCTGGACGCCGGCATTGCATGGAGGGTGCCGAGGCGCCACGTCCACGCTGTTTTACCGACAAGCCCATGAACCACCACGGGATCATCCCAACGCGCAAGACACCGAACCTGTCAGAACGCACTGAGGCCGAGCAAAAGGTTTATCTGGCCTGCGCAAAACAATTCATCCAGGCCCTCCTACCAGCCGCTACCGTCGAGTCCCTGAGTGTCCGCGCCAGCATAGATGTTGAGGACGTGATTGAGCGACAGCCAGCGCTGTTTGCTGGCACCTTCAAACGCATCATTGACCCCGGCTGGATGACTGCTTTCGAGGACCACAAAGAGCAGAAAGACCTGCCGCCACTGGTAACCGGCGCTAACACTCCCGTCGAGGCAGTAAGGCTTCATGAGGCACGCACACAGCCGCCCAAACACTTCACGCTGCACGACTTACTGAGCGCAATGCTCAATGCAGGCCGGCACGTCGATGGTGAAGATGCAGAAGCACTCCGAAAGCTGAAGGGATAGGCACTCCAGCCACTCGGGATACCGTTTTGCAGACGTTGTTTGATCGTGAATACATAACCACCAAGCGTAAGGGCAAACAGCTGCTTATTGTCTCCACCCGCGAGGCCGCGCATTCATCGATAACACCTCCGAACTCTCCGATGTGCGTGTGACAGCCGCCTGGGAGCGCCAGCTCGATGCGATCCAGAATGCACCCAACGACACAGCGGCAAAGCATGCCCGTGACACTTTTATAACCGCTCAACGCGACTTCATCACCACCCGTATCAAAGAGGCAATCGACATCATGGACAATGCACCCGAGGCTGTTTTGGCAACGGCCAATGGCCCCACAGAGAACATGGTTTCTGCTGCACGAAAGCTAGCTGCAGCTCGCAGTCTCACGCTACCAGAAGGCATCGAAAGAGCTTCGAGCTGTGTCGCTCATTTCTGGACGAAGTAATGCAGCAAACACCGCCACCCACTGACAAGATGAAGGCCTTGGCGATGCGCTTAGCGGATGAGAATGAGGTGACATTGAATGGAGAGCTGACCTCCTTCAGGGAGTGTAAAACATTCATCGACAAGTACATGCAGATCCAGGCACCGACCGCGAGAATGATAGCTGCTGCTGAGTCTGCAGCGAAGCGCTACAAGTAACGCTACCCGAGGCTGCCCGCACCTCAATACAAGAGTGCCGCGTGTTCCTCAACGAGCACCCACGCTAGCCGCGCCGAGAGGTAGGCCGGGCACCCCTTGGGCGGGGCAAGGGCACAAGTACGATCACATCAAAGCTACCGAACAAGACAATCCCTCGCCAAGGAAGGCGTTCAATTTAACACCTGCCAGACGTACCCGCTCACCACCTTTAAAGCACACAGAAAATATCCTTTAAGATTGATAGGAGACGATAGGAACCGTTATGCATGAAGCCCACCAAGACGACGATGAACTACTGGTTGAAAGCACTAATCAACGTCGCTCACGCCGTACAGTTGATAGAGAGGTACTAGCTCACGAGGCCGAGCTAATGGTCGGCGCACTGACGGCAGATATAGATGCAATTATGGGGAGTACACAAGGCAGCTACTGGACATCGTTGAACGCATCAGAGAAGCCCAACCACGCACCCATGGTGCGGTACTTTTAGATGTTAGTCGGTGTGGTTATGGATGCCTCGGTTGCCCTCACCCGGTATGGCGTAAATGGGTCAACCGACAACAGCATAGCCGGCATTCTCCATCAACCTGGCATGCTGTGAGAATACAGCGACCAGGGTAGCAGCAAGAGCGAAATCTGTACCTCAAGAGGCACGGGAACTGATAGCAGAAGCTCTCGTGCTGATCGAACGTAGGGCACGCTTCATCGACCATTTGAAGCGCATCAATAAGGCCATTGGTACTGCACGTCACTATCGACCAGAGCTAGGCCAACATGGCGGCAAAGAGGACAGCTAGACGCTCTTTTTGCGCACCAACTGATTCCTCTATGGCTGGGGTGTCACTCTACAAGCCGTTTTGAGACGCTGAACTGGCCTCAAGCGGGCTTAGATGTTCACCGTAATGGTGAACGCACCATGATGCATCTCACCCATTATATGTGTACTCGCTATGCGCGTTACTCCTTCCTACGGAGAGCTATACCCATGGGCAACCACCCTTTGGGTATCCTTGTACGGGGATGGATGACAGTTACTAAATGACCGCGCTGGTAGGTATGAGAGGGTGGGGAGGTAATACCCATACGGGAATCAACCTCCATGAAAGCACCTCCTAATACAATATGTATTCCCTTATATATGAGATCCCAAGCGCGCCATTGCTGACCAAGCTGGCGCCTTCGGTGCGTGAGCAACAACGGTGAAAACGTCCTTGTCGGGGTGTGGGAAGGCCACGCCACCGCGCTCTATGCTGGCGCCTTCGATGCGTGAGCAGCAACGGTGAAAACGTCCTTGTCGGGGTGTGGGAAGGCCATGCCACCGCGCTCTATGCTGGCGCCTTCGATGCGTGAGCATGAGGAGACAATAGCGGGCTAGAACGAAGTTGAATCGGGGCGGTTTAAGGAATTAGAAATCGCAAATATTAGGCGTTTCGAGGCTTGCCTCGTGATAGGCCGCGAAGCGGCCATGTGCTTTCGTGGACAGCAGAAGAAAGATCGCTTGCTCTCCCACAGCAGTCCTGCTTGCTCTAACAAAACGAAGTGACTTGGGGCGTTTTTCCGGCTTTAACTATAGCAAATCTAGGCGTGTCGTGGCCTGGCTCTTATTCAGCCGCGTAGCGGCTCATGTGCTCTCGTTGACTCAACGAATAACTGCAACGGTGAACACAACAAGAAAGCACACCAGGCCGCACATAAAACCATTCAAAAGTTGTAGAAAACCTTCTAAAATAGATACGCGCTAACACAGAATACCGCCTAAAATTAGTCGTTTATATGCAATTCCAGAGATGCTCGTAAACTATCTTTTATTGAGATGGGCGAAGATAGCCGGAGCGACCGCGCCGTATAACTCGAACGATTCACGGACTTATAATCAAATCAGGGTAGTTCGGGGATGTTCCCTGTCCCTGGCCTAAGGCATGCCTAGTCACCGCGGTTTCAAAGCTACGCTCACCACTGCCACGGCAACTGCATCATTTTCTTGGAAAGGGAAGACCCTATTCCTGACTGGGATATTCCCCTGAATTCATCCATGCTCTTGAGCAGGTCCAGGTAATCTACCCCACCCGTAATAAGGCGGGTCTTTGTAGCGCGTTCATACATCCACACTCCATAACTTCATATGCGTTGAGGCGCCTTCAAGGTCCTTGGGCATCATCCCTCCCACTCTGGATCGTCAGCCATAAACTGGAGTGCCCGATCAATGGCACGATCCAGATCATTTCGGGGCGAGTAAAGTCAGACAGATGTACCTGCTCGGCCAGGATCAAAACCGCAAGCACCGGATAGTTCAGAAACTCTGCAAACTTTTCAATCACATCCCGGCCCAGGCTACTGGCAAGCCTACGTCCAGTTTTCAAGTGGCTTAGAGTGCTCGGCGCAATGCCAAGGTGGTCGGCTAGGTCTGTGGAAGCCAGCCCTTCGCCAACAGCTCTCTCGAAGATAACCTGAACCAACTTATAGCCAGGCGTTTCGGGCTCGATTTGCAGGTAGTCAGTTCTTGGTCCTTTGGGCTTTCCCCTCTGTCCATCCTTAGGGCCTGAACCCCTTTACGGATTCCTGCGTCGATGACCTTCTGTAGGTCTTTATCATTTTTCCCTGATCCAAGTTTTTCTCCCCATATGACGTCAGCATGTCATCTAGTCAAATAGAACTATACCGGATAACAAATTCTAATACTTATTGCCTATCCAGCGCCGCACGCTCAGCGGCAAGATTGCATCGCTACATCTTAACCCAGGAGTAAGCAATGCTCATCGGCCGTATTGAACACGATCCCAAAAACACTTTCCGCTGCAGTTGCCGGAGTCAACGCTTGGCCGCCTTGAACTGTACAAAGAACTTTATCAGCAGACATTCGGCGAGAAAGTTGCAAATAACGATCTCGTGGACCTAATGCTCACGAATGTCATGGATAGAGACCGTGAATTCAAGCGGTTCTTGAGAGAGGAGGAACGAAAGAAAAACTGGAAGCAAAACAACAGGAACGAGGCACAGGAACTATCCCCTCAGCTGGTGAAGCTGAAACCGAATCTCACGCTGAGGCACAAAGCCATCAGCGTGAGCAGCACCAGGCATAAGGGTACTAGGTCTCGATATGCTGCGCTTGGATGATCTCACACATCTGTTCTACCTGGGGAACAACACGTCTCCACTTGGTACGCAGAACACGGTGATTGCCTGTAGCCCAACTGCGCACAGAGGTAACAGCCTCGTCAGCAGCCACGGCTATCTGGCGTGGGGTCATTACTTCCATCCAGCGCTCTACAGTAGCTTTGATCTCTTTGGAATCGACCCAAGCACCGCCTTCGATAGCGACGTGCTCGGACATGATTTCATTAAGAGCATTGAGCACTTTGTCATATCCGACCTTTCGAGGGACCGCTCCCCTGTCCAGGTATGAATGGATGCCACGGAAATAGAGCATCCAAGTTTCCCCGTCAGGTGCTCTGCGATCTTGGCCAGAGTCATGCCGTAATCGTCTCGCAGAGTAGCAATATGTCGAGCCAAGTCACTGTCGGTCTTGCTGCGTTCAGCACGCCCACGGGTTGTCGGAATGCTGATCTTGATTTCGCAGCCATGCCTCTCGAGCGTGTTGATCAGGTCGTTCAGGAGTGCGTCACGCATGACTAACCTCTATGAATATTTGGCAAGTCACCCGCCTTCTGAAATGCAGCGACTTGTTGGTTGGACGGCAGCCCGTTTGCATATCCCCAGGCAATGGCAGGAGGACATGAAGCAGGAAATATACGTTGCCTGGTTTTCTAAGGAATATGACCCTTCGTATTCCCATGATGCGATCATGAAATATGCTGGTGAGGCGGCTTTCCTCGCGGTCAGCACATGGCGCCGCCATACCATCCTACCAGTGACCGTTCATAAAGCCGGTCAGGCTGATAGCGAACCCAGGGCTGAGCAGTTTGATCTGATGGCTGAACAGATCCCTGGTTTCACTGAAGAGTTCAACGACGAAATCGACATTGACCCTGAGGCTTTCGTTGAGACCACTTCGATGGCTTCAGCGCACCTCATCGACCTACCCAAACGCTCAGCTCGAACTGAGCTGTCTCATGAAAACTTGTTGGCCCTTCACTGCGAAGGCCTTTCGCCCGCTGAGATCGCAGCTGCAGCGAACATGACCGAGCGCAGCGTATACCGCAGATTGGAACGCCTTAAACATGGAAACCGTAGTACAGTATAGTAAAATTGCAGCGTTATCGGTAGCACTCTTAGGAGCTGCTTTATCCACTACCGCACTTGCCTCTGATCAGGACCTAGGTGTACTTGGCCCTACTTGGGAAATCGTAGAGCCCGACATGCGGCTGGCGATCGTGGCAGAGGCGCATGGTGTCGACTGGGACTCCGTAAATGAGCACCTAGCAGGGCAAGCTCAAAATCATACGAGAGACATCCCCGATTGGTTCGTCCCGATTGCCGAGCATACCGAAACTCACTTCGTAGATCCGTCCTATACGCTAGGTGAAGACATCGAAGCCTTGAAGCGGCAATCCGATGGTACATACCAGTGGGGAGTCATCTATGAGGCCGGCACCAAGGTCAACCCCTCAAGCACATACAGCCAGAGAACTGGCTCCTCGTTGTTGATCTTCGAGCCGATGATCAGCGTGAACTGGCCATGACGTTAAAGGCCCGACACCCAGCCAACCTAACAGTAATCGTCACAGCAGGAGACCCAGGTAGTTTGGCGTCTGATCTTGGCCAAGCCGTGTACTTCGCAGAGGAATGGCATTTCGATCGGCTGGGCATTACGCATACCCTCTTTAGCTGGCGTTCGGGACAGTCATCCTGACGTAATCGAAGTGACCCATTTCGCCTATCCCTACGATGTCACCACCCTGGAGGAACACCTGCCATGAAGAGGTTACTACTCTGTTCTGACTGTTGCAGCTCTCACAACGGGGAGCGCCTATAGCGCATCCCCGTTATCGGGTTCTGCCGCATGTCGGGGAGAGATTTTCAATCCCATCAACGACGCGAACTGGAACAACATGTTTCCGGTAACGGTAGCTGGAATTTCCATGGGGTGGGTCTAATCCTTCCCTTATGCACATGGACTCAATCTGTTTGTGTCCTGGGCCCTATGGCATCGACATGCCAGGGATCGGCATGACGTTCTGGGAACCAACGTTCCTCGCTGAAGTGGCGCGAACACCTGGCTGTATGTCGACGCTCGGTGGCACGCAGGTACTAACCGGATACGACTCCTGACTTCTAACCAAACGTATGGCTCGGGACGTGGAGATAGCAGCGTTACCAGGATGCAAATCCACTGGTATATCTACCCTCTGTTCAGTGTACTCAACATGATGAGTTCGCTGGGGTGCATGAATACCTCCGGATTTAACCTTGCAGACCTCACTGAGGTCGACGCCACTTGGCAGGATGACACTTGGACATCCATCGCATTTCCAGAGTCAGCTCTCTTCGCCAATCCAGTTGGTGCTCTCTCGTGCATCCCTGACGCCGTAGCTTCTGCAGCGGGTCGCCCCTAGACATGATGTTCTGGTGTCAGGGCTCTCAGGGCGTCGTGTATCCCCTCACTGGCTCAAGCACCACTCACAGCTCCCCAAGGTGGGAATCTCCACGTCCTTGGCAAGTACATGCAGCGTAAGACACGCATGGCGGGCCTGTTATCAACGACCGGCCCTTGGGCTGAATGCCAATCCGTTTACCTGCCGAACATGATTCGCAGCCAATACCGTATTGACCCGGTGGCCCCTGTTGCCAGCAACCAAACTGCTGTTCTTGGAATGTCCGAGTTCCGCTGGGGATGCTGCCTCCCGCCAACACCGCTGTTCGTACTGATTCCGCATTCTTGATCTGGGTAGGTAAGCAATGCTGCGCACTCTGACCGCTATTACTTTGACGCTATTCAGCACATCGGCGTTAAGCCAACAAACACCCGTACAAGCCGCTCAAGACGCTTTCTCTGCTCTTCAAGGGTCACAGGCACCTAGTGGCCTATTCGCTGGCCAGAAGAGCCCTGAGGCAATCCTGGAGGCGATGGGCGCGAACACAAGCGGATCAACCGCAGGCCAAGCAGCCGGCTCTGAGATGCTAGGAAACGTCCGGGCCCAAGGTCAGACCGGGGATCGCAGACCCTGAAATGGCCGCTGAATGGCAAGCACTGAGGGATTCGTTAGACCTAGGTGAACAGGATCGACTGTATTTCTTCATCTCATTTTCAATGCCCGAAAGCTTGATTCGTGGCTATGCACTTGATGCAGCCAGAGCAGGAGGCGAGCTGGTTCTGCGCGGAGTGGAGCCGGGTATAACGCTCCGTGACTTCACCATGGAGCGCTTGCTGAAGGTACTACGCCCGGGAGGCATGACAGCACCGATCCAGATCGACCCGCGACTGTTCGATACCTACGAGATCGAGACCGTACCCACGATTGTCCTTGCCAAGGAAGATCCCATGGGCGTGTCAGACCGCCAAGCGCCAAATAGGCGAAATCGATGGTCAGCAGCTCGAGTACCAGGGATGCCCTAAGGGCAACCCAGACAATTACTGGAAGGCTGAAGGGTCAGTAACTGCCCTATATGCCTTAGAGCAATTCAACAAAGGCGGTGCCGGCAATGCCGAGGTCTACATCAATGCGCTCAAGGGCGAGGGCGCCGAAAGCGCTCCTGAGCAGGAGGCGTTGCGTCAGCACAGTGGGAGTCGATGAGCGACGAGCTAGCTGAGCGCAACGCACAACGACTCCGTGAGCGCTATCAAGGCACTGATCGCGAAGTTTACGACACGCCAATGGGGCCGGCCGTTGGTCCCGCGGGACAGAATATTGATCATCTCTGGGAGGAGTGACATGCCGAAGGGCTCTTGCTTAAAACTGTTTGCCATGGGGCCGCTTTTGCGGCCCTCGTGCCCTTGAGCGACGTGGCGATGGCCACTAACCAAGCTGGAATGAATGCTGGGGAGCCTGGGCCAGGGATTTCAACCCAAACAACGCCTTCCGATCAGCTACATCGAGCCTGGGTCTTGAGGATACGAAAACCTCTGGTGAGCTTGGAGGTGGGGCTTCAAGTTAAACAGAAACAGCAGCGAAACTTTAGATGCCGCGACGGGGCTCGCCTCACTGCAGGCGGCATTCGAGTTTTGGTCGAAGAGTGTGAACAAAGCGACAATGGTGAGCTTGAGCGGATCAGTGTGTCCGTATGTGACGCACTAACTCAGGGGATACGGTGTAGCGAGGACCGCTACACGGTCACAAGAGAAATACCGACCGGGGAGAAGCCGCCTTCAGCGGAGGCAACCTGTACGGAGCATATCGAGTCGAGGCTGAATGTTCTTCATCGTCTTGCACCATGACTATGCACCAACTTCACGGGGATGCATGGGGCGGCAACGATATGCGTCAGAAAGGGAATGATAGAGTCAATCAAGATCCCAATCACCCGTCAAATACAATTAGTGATGTTCGCGACAACCCTACTTTTGAACGTGGCGGCAACTTTGCTGATGATCGTTCAAAGTGTCTCGGCAATCAAATAAACCAACTTTTCAGTGAAGGTGATATTCCAGTTTCATGTGACCCCAACGACCCAAGGACAATTGATTTTCTTGACATCAATGCTGGTGGAGAATGCAAGCCGGATAAAATCACAACCGATTCCTGCGTGGTCGATATACCAACAAGATTCGTTACTTGTGAGCCTGAATCTCGGGAGTGTGAGGTAAGAAGAGACTCCGCAGAGTTTAGCTGCGCTAGAAAACTTGAGGTGACGGGAATAAAAATACCGACATGTAAAAATGGCGACCACCTTTTAACTATAACAAGCGACCCCTGCCCTAGTTGCGTCGATTACCTCAGATATAACTTTTATTGCCAAGACCAAGGCTACCGAGTTGTCTATGACACGGTAAAGAAGTCAGATGGTTCACGTTATACAGGCCCTCACTCAAATGTCGTCAGTGGCGGCTTGAACACTACTGTACCTAAAACAACTGTTATAGAGGATTTCAGCGGCAGTAAATGCTTTCGAGTAGCTTACGAGCAGAACTGTAATGGCACTACCTGCAATGTCACAGCTTACTTTGAAAACCCTTGCAAGAACATAAGCTATGCAGGTTCAAATAGCTTCCCTATACCAATGAGAATTGAATTCACAGATAGAGTGATCGATGAATGTACTGGTTTAGAAAGCAGACGGCCTGAGTTATAAATTATGAAATATATTCATCTAGCAGCTTTATTAATCTATCTACTAATACCTCAGGTTACCTTTGGGGCTTTAAGCGACTACCAAGAGTGCTATAAGGTCGGAGAAACATGTATTGATTCTGCCCTAGAACAATAATGGGTGAAACAGTCAGACGAGAATGCTGGGAATATGCTGTTACTTATAGATGTTACGGCGATCCATATAGCCACACTTGCAATCTCGAAGCACTACAGAACGATGATGACTGGGAGTTGGTAAACACGTTTGGAGAAACATATCCAGCGACCTATTCGCAATATTCACGCATTCTTCCTGACAGTTGGATCGAAGAATGGCAAAAGAGCGAGTCTACATGTAGTGCCGACACTTCGTATGGCTGTGGCCCAGATATAAGCAGGACAGATATAAAGATGCTTCTGGAAATATTGTCGGCCAGAAAGTAACTAAGCGCTGTTACATCGGCGAGACACCACGTTGCAATAACGACCCGAACTGCAACATAACGAGCTACGACTGCACCAGAAAGCAAGACGGTTTATGCGTTCGGCAGGAACAGACATATACATGTCGCGAAGATGGGAAATGCGATCCTAGTTCCTACGAAATTATGCCTGAAGTTAGCGATGATGAAGGCGCCTTCTCACGCTTATTGCAGCGGCAGGTGTCATGGACATGATCGCTGCCGAGGGTGGGCTAGATGAAAACATGCGGATCTTTTCTGGCATGGAGCGCGAGTGCAAAGCGATTACAAGCGATTTCCGTCGCATGATGGAATTTAACGCAACCGTATCAACGGTTTTGGCAACGTATTTTGGCGGACCGCTTGGAGCTGTCTTGGCTGGCACTGCTTCGGCAGACATTCTAAATGCTATTGAGCACATGCAATGCTGTCAGGAAGACCCAGAAGATGTCGTTTTGACCAGCTCATTTATCTCTATGGCAACAGGAATCGGTGCTGACTACTGCGACCTCGAAGATGTAGAGCTTGCTGCTGCCCGCATGGCGAAACGAGCCGTCCAAGTTACACCCGGCTTTGTTCCCACCAATAATACGCTATGCACGTTCGCAAATTATATTTACAACGCGCCTGCGAAAGGTGACATGTCCTACGCGAAGCAAATATGCGCACATTGGACAAGGCCATGGTCGATTGCTAACACCCAAACTCAGGTGGATAGATACCAACGCTGGTGCGAGTTTGACTCGATGCTTGCCAGAATTATTCAAGAACAGGGTCGAGAACAGCTTGCCGAGTTGGCTTCGCAAAACGCAGGTGGAGCTGTTACCAAGCGCATTGAGTTTCCTTTTACAATTCTGCCGGAGGATGGTCGAACGAGCTAAATGCCAACGGCAATCGAGTGCGGTTCTGGCAGTGGAAAGAGGAATGCTCTACCGATGAAGGCTTTACCAATTCGATGTTATCTGGATACGACTGCCCTTCAAGCCCAGACATTTATGCAGCGGTCTGCTCTGAATCGTCATGCGGGGCACCGCCTGATCACCCTGTTTATGGCTTTAGCCCAGGCTGGAAACCCATCGCTTAGCAGCAGAGGATCATCACACCCGTGCGATCAACCGATATTCGGTAGTAGAAGGTGGGTGTTTTGAAGATGGCAGCTGTGAATACAAAGTTCACGCTTGAAAGCTGGCGCTGGTGGTCAGATGCGCATTCCCTTAGATATGAAGTGGCCAATCAATTTTCCTAATGATGGCTGGGGCGAGTTTTCTTGGGCGCATAACAATGTTCACTTCGAGGCATATACAAACCCTCTAGGTTCAGAATCCCCTTCCAGAGGGCTGCGCATGTGTATCGGTTCATCTTATGAATGCTATGACAATGCGGCGTGGAATGAAGTCAACATCCAGAATGACATTACTAATTTGAATAACTATGTCAGCAACAGTCCACCAGTGACTCTCACTGGTGGATGTTCCGATGAGGAATGTGAGTTTAGAGCTTCAATTGAGGTCAATCTTACAGCTAAGCCTTGGTACACCTACTCAGAAAAGAAATACGAGCCCTGCATGCTAAAGGTTTTGGGTAGCTGTGTGACAAAGGCCTCTACAACTTACGATCGTCAGTACAAGCCAGACTGCACCGGGTTCACTATTGACGAGTTCCTTGCACTTGATCTCGGCGATATGGATTTCTCGGAGTACGTGGAAACGTTGTCGGAAAAGCACAATCGGAGTTCAACCAGACATGGGCAAGATAGCTTTAATTCAAGCTACTTGTGTGGTGATGGTATTGGCATCTATGGGCTCCTTCGGGAGCCCAGTAGACCGAATCACTGCCCAAGCTGAAGCGCTGGCATCAGGTGCAGCCGGTTCAGAGGAAGTGGTGCAGAACGCGGGCAGAGGCCTTTCATGTTCACGCCCAATAATGGGTATGTAGGCCTAGAAACCCAGCTAGATGTATCGCTCACATATACGTCCTTTGAGAACGGTGGACAGAACGTTAGAAGAGTTGAAAAAGCAGTTGTCGACTGGGGTGACGGCTCAAGTCCGACCACAGTGACCCCTGGCACACCCGCCTACCATACGTATGGCCACCGCAATAAGGAGGGTGCCATTACACCTCATGGAAGTATTGTCTATACCGGCAGGATTACGTTCGTGACTACTTCAGGCAATGCATATACCGAGCAGTTTCAATATAGCATGTGGCATTCCTTTCTTGACTCGCTTGTTCCCGGAGGAAGATCGCTACCCAACAACATGCTACCGAGCGTTAGTGGGCTGGTGGCAGGGAACGTTTGCCCAGTGGCTTCTTTGATAGGAACAACAAATAATGCAAACTCTTTCAAGGCTGCGCTGATCATTGTGGCAACAACCATGCCTTTGTTTGCCAATGCTCAGGAAGGCGACAATGAACCCGCGCATCAGCTTTACGGCGGTCATGATGCTGGCGCGCTACTTAGCAAGTCGCTTATGGTGACCAGCCAGCTAGATTGGCTCAATGCCTGGTCGCTGAACCTTGGAGGCAATCCACCAGAAGATTTGCCCCAAGGCTATATCGGAGTTCTAGTCTTCGCGTCCCACCCAGGACACCTCATAAGCCTTCATCCTCTGGAGGACAGCTCATCTTTGACGATTCGCTGCCATCAGGCACCGCTGCCCGACAGCCGTAGCTACATCGCCCCGCTGCATGGGCAGCCGGGATGTTCCGTGCTGATAGCGTGACGCTGGAGGATTGCCCATGATAGCCGGCAGAATGGATGCGCTGGCGCTTACCGCCATTGCAGCCGGCGTTGCGGCCGCTACACCTTTGGCTGTCGGCACCTTCCCAGCATGGCCTGCTGGCGTCCTGGGTTCGCTGGGCATGGCGCAGCTCACATGGAGCCAGGCTATGGCCAAGCTGCGCCAGTACGACGAGGATTCCCGAGAGGGCTTCGTGCTGCCTTCAGACGAGCCAGTAGATGATAAGGGCCTTCCTTACATATCGGCCTGACCACCGACAAAATACTGAATCAACATGCCCGACATCCTCGGGCAGCGACACACTGCGATCGTGGGTCAGTCTGGTGTGGGTAAGACTACTCTTGGTGAATATATCCTCTGGCAGCAAACTGCGCGTGGGCGCGGATGGCTATTCATTGACGCCAAGATCGATCGGGACACTCGGGATCACCTAGCGTACATGGCCAAGGTGACAGGCCGCGAAGATGAACTCTACATTATCGACGTGTCAGACCCCGATAACGCCAATACCTATAACCCTGTTCTCCACGGCGATCCTGATGAGGTGGCATCTCGACTGATGAACCTCATTCCTTCTGCGGAGAACAATCCAGGCGCCGATCACTACAGGCAATCCGCCAATCATGCACTCACTGTCATCATTGCCGCTCTGCAAGCCTCCGGTCAGTTATATCACTTCGGCGATCTATCAATTCTATTGCAGTCCGATAGAGCCCTTGAAAACTTGAGAGAATGACTCCTCAAGGGCCTGAGAAGAGGGCGCTATCGATCTTCCTCGATCAGTTCCGTACCCGTACCAAGGAAGGGACAAAATCGACCTCAACCGCATGAAGCAAACGCTGGGCGGGATGGCAGGCCGGATTGCACTGTTCGCCCAGGGTAAGTTTGGAAAGGTCTTCAACGTTTATGCCCCGGAAATCGTGCTTACCGAAATTATTCGTAAGGGCCACATGCTTTATGTCTCGCTTCCGACGATGGGAAAGGACACCGCAGCCCTCAACCTAGGGAAAATGATCGTCTCGGACATTCGCTCTGCTGTTGCCTACATTCAGGATTTACCCAGGGCGAAGGCCAGAGCATTTCATCGCACTTCTGGATGAAATGGGTGCTTACGTAATGGAAGGGTAGGGCGTCTCTTCGAGCAGGCGCGATCTGCCAATATCGCACTGATTCCAGCCTTCCAGTCCTTCAGCCAGCTTAATCGAGTCTCGCCAGACTTTGCAGACATCGTGATCCAGAACACATGGAACAAAATATTCTTCAAGTTCGGTGCGAAAGACAGCCCTGAAGAGGCCGCTGAAATACTAGGTAAAACCAAGCGTTTTCAACGTACTGTCTCAGTCTCGGCTAACCAGGGAGAGAGTGCGCAGTATTTGAGAACCACCCCACAATCCAGCATGTCCGATGGCGGCGGCATGGGTGAAAGCTGGCGCGAAGTTGAGGAGTTCAGGGTAACACCGGATCAATTGAGAGCCATGGATATGGGGCAAGCGGTCATGATGATGGGCGCTCGCATGTATCATTTGAGAACGCCAATGATCAACTACCCCAAACACATTCCTTCATTTAAGGTAATAAAACGCAAGATGAAGATGCCTGCCGACAAACAGGCGCTTAACTTCGAGGAACGGCTAAACGAGTTTCTTACAGCAACTGTTTAGGGGTAGTTATGATTACAGTGTTATTTTGGGCGACAATCGCCATTTTCGCTATGTTGCTCTTAGGAATTCTTCCGGGAGTAAAAGAAGTCTTTAGGCCGCTCATGGACATTATATCCAAGGGAACCGTCGAGGTATTGAAATTCGCCGGGGATATATTCTTTGGCTTGCCAAGACGATAATTCATGCCCATATCGACCTTGCTACCCACTTATGTCATAAGCGCTCATACTTTGACCCAGCAGAAAAGATGAGAAAATAGCCGCTTCATGTTGTACATTGAAATCGTCGTATGGTATTATTACATGACAGTAAGGTAATTGCGTCGATCGCTCGGAGGTCGAAATGGCTAACAATAATCGCAAAGCTCGCCGCCAACGTGCGATCGCAGCCCGCCAAAGTGCCGCCCGGAAACCCAAGGGTTCTTTCGTTGTCAATGAGCTTCAACACTTGATCGGTGCAGAAGAAGAAGATGTTGTACGTGCCGCTAGGTGGAGAGCCAAACAGAACATATACGTATTTCTGATGGTGAACTTAGTAATAATTCCAAGCCTATTAATATTTACCTATTTCACATGGGATAGTGCCCTGGCAAAGTGCTTCCCTTTATTTGGGCAGGGTATGCTCTGGTTCTTATATTCCAGACCAGGGCGATGTTGAGGTTCAAACGGATCATTAAAATGCATGAAGAAAGGCCCCTAGCAAGGGCCTTTTCTTATGGGCGGGTGTCCATTAATTCTCGCGGATCAATATCTGACCCTTGGTTGGGGAAGACTCTTCCGTTGATTCAGAACCTCGACGCACCTGGCCGCGATTGATCGTAGCGGCCGTAGCATTCTGGGTTGAGCCATTATTGGCCTGAGAATCAATTTGCTCTTGAGTAGACGGCATAGGAGAGCTGGCCGGCTCAAATTCGCCATCCCTCCATACGTGTAATATGCATGCCCTCCTTCACGCTCAACAGCATAAACTGCCTGATTGTTCTCATAGTAGGTTGGAACGAAGGTGTCATCTCCGATCTGTATATTGGATCGTTCGCCTCCGGTAATGAGAGCATCCGCATTTTGTTGGTCAGCAGCATCGATCGCCCTACGATCAGCGACAGAAAAGCTACCTCCTGTATCGATCACATGATAAGCATCTGGCCTTTCAACGTCCGCTTGCGCATTACCTTGGATCGCCCTAGCCGTTCGCTGGAATCAACCGATAGTGAACTTACACCACCTCTCTATCGGTGTGGTGACTTCAGTTGCCGTTGCTGCTCTTGCGCCCAAATCGCTTGTATTTGCGCCGACACTGCCACTTACAGCATTCTCACGCCCGGCAACTTCAGCATGATCGGCATTCTGTCGCTGTTCAACCTCACCTCGTAGATCATTGGCATCGCTACGCATAGCAGAAATAGTCTGTGGGCTGGCAGGAGTAGGGATCGAGCCACTGCGACTTGCAACATATTCCTCGCGTGCTTGCTGTTGAACCTGGACAGCTTCCTGATAATCGTTTGAGGCCGCATAGAGCATAGAGGCGCGGTCTTCACCGACCCGCCCTCAAGTACCTGTCGAGATTCGCTCTGGGATACTTTTCTGAATATCGGCTGCCGTCTTGACCTACAACTTGAACTGCACCATTTTCAGAGAAAGATAGCTTCCCAGTATCTGATTGGCTCAGGCTCATAGATTCTTCGGTCGTGTCTTGGCTAGTGTCTGAACCACGGACCCCGACTTCGCCCTGTACAGATGTCCTTGCATAAGCGCTAGCACCCGCATTAAGTGAAAGACCAACCTCTGTTTTACCCCAGCTTCGATTGAGGCCTTTCCGGCCGCATGCGAAGTAACATCATTAATTTCCTTTCCGATAATCCGGCCTGCTCCATAACTTGCCTAGTAGCAGACAGCTCCGACATATATTGTTGCCCTTGCTGATCCTGAGACATCCTTGACCAGTCAACCGAGCCGTCAGTTACAAACCCTTGGTCTTGAGCGTATTGGGTAGCCGATCTGAAGGTATCAGTCATCATATTCTGGGATTGTTGGCTAAATGACTGTTTCGCTTCTTCTGTTCTCTGGGTCGCTTCACTAAATGCCTGCGACTTAGATAGGCTCTCCTCATGTCTGCCGCTCTTAGGCCTACGTTCGTATCCTGCCCGCTCATATTCGTAACTTGAGATGCCCCAACGCCGACATGGTGTGCCGATACTTCTTCCCAGAGCTATAACGGTGAGAGGTTTGGTGAGCATTCATGTTCGCGTTGTTCATACTTACCTGGCCAGCCGAAGCTGCACCTGTAGACATGTTGTTCGCGGCTGTCGCCGCTTGTTGGCTACCAGATGCCCTGTCCAAGACAGAGGTGAAGGCGTAACCGCTGCCAGATACTAGCCCCACATGATGGCGGGAACTAAGGTGGACATAAAACCTGATGCCATCACCATCTTGTCCGACATCTCGCTGACTGCGCTCATATTGGCCATGGTGAGACCATCAGCGAGGTATCCCGCTGTCTGCCCTGGAAATAGAGCATCATGATGTAGTTCACGATAGCGAGCCCTGGCCACCATAAAATGAGCCAGGTCATCACCTGGGCATACGAGGTGCCCATCTTCTTGCCTAAGCCGGGGACCAACACCGCAGCAAACACAATCGGCGCCAGCCCAATCACGAATGCCTGAAGGATCGCGAAGAAATAGCCCGCCATATCCCGGAAGAGAATAGCTGTGCTATACCATCCAGATTGCTGGGCACGTCGAGCCTGTTCCATATTCAAGGCTGAGATCAGCTCGTTGGAGCCTGTGGCCATTGCTGCGTATTCATAGGTGCCTGAGTACATTTCTGCGATTGCGGCTTGTGTGGCAAGCCCTGTGGCGTCCTGAACGGCACTTCCCCTGAGGCCCAGCGAAACGAATCATCCAGAGCGGCTTGTGCCAGCGCTGTTGAACCTGCTGCCTGCTGAAGCCAGAACGGGGAAGCTTCCCTCATGCCGTTCAATAGCGCGGGAGCTGCAGTCTGCAAACGGTTGTCAATGCTCGCGTAGGCCTCATCGCAAGCCTGCATGCCACCATTTGGATCGGTCGAGTCATAAACGACGGTATAAACTGCCCGGTTCAGGTTATTGCCTAAAACCCCATGCATTTTGTGAGGTAATTAGCGTCACCGGGGATATTTTGCCGCTAAAATATTCGGCAACGCACAGTCATTCATGAAACTTTGAATGCTTGATCGCAGGTACGGATCAGTCAGGCGAATCTTCTTCATGTCATTCAACATGCTTGCCGCCATGCCAATGGGAGCCCCCTGAAATACGTAGATTTTCGAAGTTTGGCGTCGTGAAGTTAGTTTCAATGCCGTTTGTAGCCCACATCCCTATCTCTGAGATGACAACAGCAGGAAGACCGATGGCTGCCGGAACGCCTTCAATTCGTTGAATGAATTGGGGCGACCCAACGCCATCCCACACCATGTCTTCAATAAGAATATCGACCTTCAAAGAGAACAGCATGTAGACAGTAAGAATCATGCCGGCAAAATACATGGCCACCTTTTGCAGACTTCCACCCAGGATTCCCGTAAAGCACATCGCAAGGAAGCCGGCCATCGCCAAGAACAGCGCCAAGTTCCTGAACCCAGGGTTTGAGTCAGGGTCAGTCAGGCGTTTAATCGCCTCCAGTATTTGCGCCAGCGCATAACCATTGCCATAGCCATAAAATGTCCAAGTGTCACCACTTGCAGGCGTCATGGTCTCTGCGATTGCTAACCCCGGAACAGCGACCAATCCAATAGCTATAAGGGCAGGAACAAGCCATTTCATCAGTCCATCTCCCGAACCATATCACGAGCGAAATCCATGCCGGATAGACCCATGGCATGAAGATTTCGCAACGTGGCGCGGTTGATCTTGTCAACCTGGCTCATTATGTTTTCCTGAGTCTCAGCCATAAGGTTAATTTGCTGAGCCTTCTGGGAGGTCATGACAACTAGCTCATTCTGGGCCTCGCGGAATTCGCGCAAGATCTCACCCGGCACGGATGATGTCATCGATGTCTTAGCCGTTGCCTGGACGGCATAGCGAATGTACTCAATGGAGATCATGTAAGACAGAATGGTCGAGTTACCAACTACTAGGTCGTAGGCAAGGTCC
Source organism: Vreelandella sulfidaeris (assembly GCA_007182875.1). Lineage (GTDB taxonomy): Bacteria > Pseudomonadota > Gammaproteobacteria > Pseudomonadales > Halomonadaceae > Vreelandella > Vreelandella sulfidaeris. Next base: position 25,258 of record AP019515.1, read on the forward strand.
GGGTAGGTCGCTGCAACATTAACTGCTTGATAGAGCGGGAAGGGCGCTGCAGCAATAATGGCCTTTTGAGAAGCGGTCAGCGGGTGCCACTGGCAACGTTCTTAACCGCACCTTCCAATTCCATAATCACCGTGGTCAAAAGCCGTGGCCTAGTGATATATCCTCAACCTTTGCTTTGTTCGGGTTCCAACAGTCTCTCAGATCACTGTTGCTACAAGTATAAATCCGGTGGCCTGGCCTGAGGCGCCTGACCATATCTTGTCCTCGCAAAGCTGTTCACGAAGTCAGCGTATTCAATGACGGTCGGCGAGGCTTTATCACTTCCGCACAGGAATATGTCCAGCATCGCATCGGCAGTTTCGATGGTTGGCGCAAAGGTGTTCGAGTCGCCACTACCCCTTTGTTGCGAACCTCAGTACCAATCCAACTCATCAATAGCTCGGCAAATATCTTGTTCTCTGCCCCATGTTGTTCCTGCCATCTCGCCCAGGGCAATACCTGCTTCTTGAAGGCCTAGCCATGTGCGGTTGCCATCAAGCTCTAAGGCCAGTGCGCGATCCCCGGATTGTTGCTGAGGTGGTCTCGCACTTCGCGGCCCGAATCCGATTTGCTATCACAAGTGTCCTTCTGGGCTGCCAGCCAGTCACTTTCCACGCCCTCAAACATCCCTACCGAACTACACCAGAGATTCCCTAATTCGCCGGAGTAGTCAGGGAACCCTCAACCAGTGCGGTAGCAGCCTCACAGCTGTCCTGGGATAGTTTCGCCGCCGCCTGTGCCATGCGTTGTGCGAACTCAAGCACATCCCCACAAATAGGGCAGAGCTGTTTGAGCGCGAGCTGGAAGGAGAGGGCTACAACCCTTGGGCGATTTGCTCCAACATCTGCTGGATCTGCTCACTGTCGATATAGGAGAAGCCACCAAAATGCGCGTCGATGCCATTGCAGCCTACGTCTAGCCGCGGCGGGTCCATGTTGACTAGCGAGTAGCGGTTCTGAGAAACCGCATGGTCAACCCCGGCCGTGTATCCATGCCGTGTCCTGGTCTCAAACGACGCTGCGCTGTTTGAGCTACTGAAGCCGCCTCCGGCACTGGATAGCCGGTCAAACGCATTTTCGAGTGCGTTGGCTTCAGCCAGGCTTGTGGTGGCCGTTATCGACATTCCGCTGATCACGGCTGTTGCCACCATGGTTACCAATTTGTTTCTGGAGAACATTACTCAACTCCTTGGGAATGCCGGCGCCGAGGCCACCGGATGACCGTTCCAGCATGTCGGGAACGCTGAAATCAACGGGAGGACTCGTGCCATCACCAACCGCCTCGAGGCCCTTTTCTGCTGCTCGTTGGATAGCACCAAAGAAGACCTCAATCCTCGAGGTAATCCGCTGCGCTGCTTCAACACCACTGGAGACGCGGAACCAAAGATCATCCTGTGGCAGGTAAAGCCAGAGGTCCGGTACCGCTTCGACGGCAAGGTGGCCAGCAGCCTCTACTGAGCGTCCTGTGGTATCGCAGCTGTTCGAGAACTCTGGCATGCACCCCATCAAGTGGGCGTTGTAAATGGTGAGCCCAGTACGTCGTTCGAGCTGCTTCATAACTGGTTGCATGTCATGACAGAATTGGCAGCTAGACCGGGTAAACCAGACGAGAAACCCATTCTGGTCATCTATCTCTTCCATGACCGCATTGCGCTTGCCATCGCGTGCTCGTGACGCTGCACGAAGCCCAAAGGAGGAGACGGGCTATGTACGAGGGGTTGAGGTCCTGGTTTTGGATCTGATTCCACTCCACATCCTCGACATTGTGATGGCTTGGTCGACGGCCCATCGCATATACCGCTGAAAGGCCTCGACTGTCTCTGGATTGTTGGGGTTCATCACAGACTGGTTAAGCAGCATGTCGCGCTGCTTGGCTTGAAACTCGAAGCTCCCTCTGGGTCGACAAAACCACAAGAGGGCTCCCACTGTTCTGGGTCCGTACAATCCAGCTCCTCTTCAGGCGCCTTGGCCATCGGTATCTCGACTGGGGCTCTTCGGGCTCTTCTTCCTCATCATCATCTAAGTGCCCCCAGAACCAACCGCATTCGCGAGCATTATTGCTATCAAGGCAGGCTTGCCCTCGGTCTCCACCAGGCTGGGCTATAGCGGTCGAACTCAGCGTTAGCAAAAGCGCCAGCATTAGCCGCAGAAATGGCGCCGGCAAAGGGCCAGCGGTAATGTGTTTCATAGCACAAGGCTCCGTATCAATATCGCGGCAATGGCCCAGGCCAACAGCACGGGCCAAAATTCTGAAGTGCCGCCATCCCACAGCTTCAGGGAATGGCGTTTGGCGGTGCCACAGGCACTCCCAAAGGTGCCAGCATCTCCAATGACGTGAGAGAGCCCACCAACCGAGAAACCTAAGAGAAGGGCGGCAAGCAATGGCGCATCAGGTAGCCAACGGCCGATGCCACTGCCAGCCCTAGCCAAGGGAGCAACCAGTGGGTCACAGTCCTATGGGGTATGAGCGTGGCTGGACCAATGCGGATCTCCAGCCAGTCAGGTGCCGTTGATCCAGGCAGCGCCATCGCCGCCACCGCCAGCGCAGACATCCCGCCATAAAGGGGTCATAATCGCACCAGCCGATGCGCCAAGCGCCAGGCCGAATAATCGATGAGCGTTCCCGGTCAAGCTGCCTCCAAATACCTGTGTCATGCACGCGAAAAGCCCCAACTCCACAAAGGGATGGGGCTATGGAACGTTAAGCATGTTGGGATTGCTGTCGCTGGATAATTCGGCGTCGCTGTGCGATCGCTCCCTTGAGCCGAGCTGACAGGTGTGCATCCAGTTGAGCGCTATTGACCCAGCGTTCGGCCGAAACCAATCGCTCAACATCTGAGTTTTCAATCTCCGCTAGAATCGCTTCGCGCGATGCCAAACGGTGACCGTTCGATACCCGCTGCTCTGATGGCTCAGGCTCTCCTCGAGAGAGAAGCACTGAGGATTCCACAGCGGCGTTATAGGCAGCATTTCCATCATCGTCCGGGCCTTGAGCAAGGCCTAGAAGAGCCATCAACCCATAGCGACGTGCATACGTCTGGCTGACGCCACACCATGGCTATCAAGGGTCTCAACGGGCATCTCACAGTAAGAGCCAATGTACTCCCCAGAAGGACCATGAATGAGCATGGTCTCCATCACCATAGCCCCCACTGTTCCGCACAGGTGCCTGAACCAGTGCAATTTCAAACTTATTCAAGACGGCACGAATGCTGCCGATTATAATTGCGAGGCTTGCATAGCGGTTGTCGTACATCGGATTCGTAGAATCCGGTGCGATCAGACCACCAAGCTCAGCCTGCACTGAAGCCAGGGCTTTGCCGATTCTGGCGATCGAGTCACTGCGATTCATAACGTGCTCTCCTCTCATCCCCAGGTATCGGGGTCTCATGAGGGTAGGGCGCTACTGACAGACAAACGGGAGGTGGTATTGAGATTACCGAGAGGAGTGGCAACGCCGCTGAAGTGACACGATCCAGCGGATAAATCAAACAAACGTTTAATTTAAAAGAAAGTAGGGAGAAGTGATGCACCACGCAAGGGAACTAGAATCATTCCCTAGGCCCCATATAACCTTAGTCTCAGAACGAATAACAGATAATAAAAGCAAGGCTTGTTATGGAATGACAGATAGGCGGTAACTTTGGACCCTGTGCTCAGAGCCTTGAGCACAGAATCACCGCCCGGAGGCATGCTATCCACGCTAAAAGCGCCAATGCCACAGAAATGCGCTTCAAGCGAGGTAGAGTGAAATGACCTAAGTGATCAGTAGCTGCTTGACCCAAACAGATTCAGCAAATATATAAAAATGCATCCTTCCTCCCGAATCCCATCATGCTGAATGAAAACCCTCCTGACAATGGATGTCAGAAGGGTTTGAAGGGTTAAGCAGCTTTGCTCTTGCGGGAAATCCCGTGAGCCCACTACTGGTGTACACATCAGCCCAATCAACGCTCACATCAGTTGAGCTGGATGCATCAGGGATCTTTATCGAAGCTCGAATCCCTTCTAAAAGCCGAGCCTGGAGCACTTCCGCTGCGTCCTGACCAGCCTTGCGTCCTTTCCTGTCGGGTAGGTCACGATCAGCCCAAATAACGACTTCCGTGACACCCTCAGGCGGCTCGAACGACCTCATTAGGGAAGCTGACAGTACCGGCCAGACAGGCATTCCCGTAGCAGCCCGAATAGCTAGCGAGGTCTCAATACCCTCAGCCACACCGATAACGCCGGCTGTAGCTGTGCCTAAGCGAATAGCACCACCGTGGACATCACCATCCTTCACCACAGGGAACAGCTTTTAGCCTTGCTCACAGGCGCCTTCTACCACACCATTTTCTGTGCGGTTGAGATACGTCCTATGCATCGTGACAGGCTTTCCAGCCGCATCCCTGACAATGGTTATCAGTGCAGGGTAGTAGCTAACCACTTTGCCTTTCTCGATGTAGGCCATCCTAGGGTGGAGGCGTGCCTCCGTCTCGAGAACGCTAAGCATCGGCTTTACAGGCAACCCGCGGAACTGCAAGTAGCTCGCCAGCATGAAGCGACCTTCGCCTCTTCCCAGGGTAGAGCTTCTTCCCAGCGCTTGCGCAGCGTTGGCCGGATGTCCTGCTTTTCCTCGACCTGCCGTGGCGGTGGCCGTGATACTGGCGCCAGCGGCTCAACGGATTGTTCACCGAGAGCCCCATTACCTGCTCCAGTATTTCGGGAAGAGCCCAGCCTTTCAGCTCTTTCAACAGGCTAAAACCATCCCAGTTACCGCAAGTGCAAATGGCCGTACCCCGTTGCTTGAAGCCGCGATCGAGGCGGAAGTCTTCCTTGCCACCATGTATCGGGCAATCGATGTGATGTCCCGGTGGGCAATTGCATGCTCCAGCTCGGGGCACAGTGCCTGAAAGACCGTATCCCATTGACCTTCCGCGACACGCTTCACATCAGCAATTTCGTACTTGTTGCTATTCCTCATGATCTGCTCCTCTCATTTCCGGTCACCCGGATCTCACAATTAGATAGGGCGACCAGTGACGGCTATGAAGAGGTAGGGGAGACACTGCCACCAAATAAAATGTTCCGCATGCGAAACAATGGCAGTTGGAAGTCCTATAGAGAAAAGCCCCTCCCGATTAATCGGAGAGGGGCTTGAAGGGTGCCTAGTCGTTCAGTGTGTGGCTAAGCCGCGGAATGCGTCTTGAGCCACTTCTGTTGCCAGGCAGCTTTGTCCTGCTCACTAATACTTTGCAAGCAGTTGCCAATGAGGCGGGCCACAGCACGAAATGCACAATGCACCACTACTTGGCCCAGCAGTAACTCGACCAAGCATGGTCACGCATACCGAGCTATACGGAACTGCTTCATCACTTCGGGGCAGAGGGATTGCGGCGTGTGAGGCTCCCTATGTGATGGTTGCATGAAGAGCAAGGGTAGAGCCGGATCACCAAGCAAAGCGGATCGACTCAGAGAAAAGACGTATACAAGCGTGTCTCAGTTCTATGCCGTCCGCTTCGCTATCAGACCAAGTGCTGCAAGCCTGTTGGCTGTAATTGGAAACCCGTATAGAGGCGGGCACAACGTCCCACACCTCCGCACGACTTGCACTAAGCGCGGCAGCCGCATTGTTACTCAATACTGACAGAGAGGGACAGCGGCTACCTAACCAGGGCGATGTGGACAGTTACTTGAGTGCGGTGCCCGGACAAGCAGCCTTGGTGACGGGGTTTACCAATTTCTTAAATCGCCAGCATGCCACCACACTGACCCCTAGGGTGGATGAGAAACGGGCAAGAAAACGGCGAAAAGAAAAGTTGGCTCGCACCATGATTCAAATGGCTAAGTGTACTGATCAAGGGAGGAGGAAGGAACGATGGATCGTCACTACCATGGAATACTGTCATGACAAGAAAGTATCTAAAAAGCACTCCGTCAACAGACCATAGAGCATTCAGGAGACGGGGTTCGGGTTAGCATGGAGGGCGTGAGCTACTGGCTGCCTATTGTATAAGAGTAAAACGTTAGCTCTGCTGTTTGTCGTTAGGTGCGTTATAGCCGCCCCGGCCTTTGGCCGGAGCGGTTCAGTTAAGGGAATTAAAGCATACCTTTAGCTCCCCGTAGTCTCCTCCAACACGCAAGACCACGGTCACGTCGTTGTCATTGCGGTTACGGAAGAACCAGCCGTGGTTGCCGGTGAAAGCAGCTTCCAGCTCTCCCTCATCTTCGGGTACGCCACGCCCTTCTCGTAGCTGATGGAGTTCCCATTGCCATCGCCGTGGGTGTCAAAATTAAGTGGCCCGCCGTCGGACGCCCAAGCGAATGTCGCGACAGCACCTTCTTCCATCGTTAGCTTATACTCGGTACCTTCACCCGGCGTGAGTGTGAAGGTCACCTCATCACCCCATGCCGCAGTTTCTTCAGTTGCCTGGGAAGGTGTCTCCTCAGCGGCAGGAGCGTCAGCAAGCGCTACGTTTGCTTCAGTCTGCACCATCTCTTGGTCTTCTGGTAACGAAGCGGCTACCCGCTCCGTCTCTACGTCTGAAGTTGGCGCAGCAGTAGCGGTTGCAGCCGAAGGTTGGCTATCACTAACGGCCTCTTGAGGTGCAGCGGGTTCAGAAGCCTGTTGGACACTGGCTTGGTCGAGCTCGGCTTCCTCAGCCAACTGGGTCTTGATTTCTCCCATCTCCGTCAGCCCCAACAAGCGCCCAGCGCCGGTCGGGTCAATGGCATACTCAGCAGGTAGCACGACGCTGATCAGCAAAGCGACGGCAATAACGACTGCCATCAACGTAGAGCGAAGTAACTTACCCGTTGACGGCAGTTCGGCACGGGTTGGAAGATCAGTGTTATACATTGGGGACTCCTTCAATTAGGCAATGAAATAGCCGGTCAGTTGATAACCTACCAGCATAAAACCAGCACACATCATGGCGACGTTGGCGGTATAGGCGTGGCGTAAGAAGCCCGTAGTGCGTCGCCAGAAGCCCATCACAATGAGAATGGCGCTCAATGCCAGTAGCTGGCCGATCTCTACGCCTATGTTGAATGCCAGAAGGTTAGGGACGAGACCATCGGGCGAGATATCGTACTCAATGATCTTGCTCGACAGGCCAAAGCCATGAAACAGACCGAACACCAACGTGGCTACCTTGGTGTTGGGCTGAAAGCCGAGCCAGCGCTGATACGCACCGATGTTATCGAGCGCCTTGTAGATAACGGATAGCCCGATGATGGCATCGATCAGATAGCTATTGATGCCGATATTGAAGTAGACCCCGAGAAGCATGGTCGTCGAGTGACCGATGGCAAAGAGGCTGACGTAAATAGCGATATGCTGCATTCGGTAGAGGAAAAAGATGACCCCTAACAAAAACAGGATGTGGTCATACCCCGTTACCATGTGCTTGGCACCGAGATACATAAACGAGATCAGATTAACGCCATAGATCTCTTGGATGTAGCCCTTGTCACCCTCAGCAACCGCGTGAGCAAAGGCCTCGCCACTGGCACCCAGCAGCATGAACAACAGTGTTAGAAAGGCTAAGGCGTGGCGTCGTGCCATCATAGGCAAGCCGAGCGCACCCTTACTTGGGATGGAAACATGCAACCTCCACGGGTCTGTCATTAGTGTTGGCCATCGGATGGATGGCCCCAGTCATCAAGCGACGACTGGCCGTGGAGGGCGCTCCAAGCGGTAGACACGACGCAGGGGAAAAGCGCGTCGTTCGCCTAGCCGCATGGCATGACGAACGTTTGGTGCGATGGCAATGTTCGCCCCAAGCGATCCGCTTGTTCGTGGAAGTGACTGCCGCTCTCATGAGAGAGGTGTCGACCGTCATCGTGTTCATGCCCATGGGTATGCCCATGGCCCTTCTGAACACTCTCATGGTGAGATGACTCAACGCCAACCATGCTCATTGCGCCATGCGCACTCGCTTCGCCCACACTGGTAAGCACCAGGCTAGGCAAAACAGCAGTAGCAGGGTCAGATAGCCAAGACGGTGGCGCAGCCGATTGAGCATTTAGAGCAACCAAGACAAAATTGACGATAAAAATGTAGATAACAATTTGCTTACGCTGTAGCTCCGCATAGCACCAATAGATTATCATCCTCCAGGGGATAGGAATAGAATAAGGAAAAGAAAATGACAATACATACACACCAGTCACATCCCGATATCATCAAGCGCTTAAACCGGGCTCGGGGACACCTTTCGAGCGTGACGCAGATGATAGAGGATGGTCGCCACTGTCTAGACATTGCCCAGCAGCTTCATGCGGTTGAGAAAGCTATTCAACAGGCCAAACGTACCTTGGTTTTAGATCATATCGATCACTGCCTAGAAGATGCCTTGGGCTCTCAGGATCAAACGCAGCGGGCGCGGACTGAAGAGTTCAAGGCCATTGCCCGCTACCTGTAAATGCATCTAAGCTCCCTCACTTGAGGAACGCTCTATGCTCGATGTACTCGCCCATCGCGTCTATCGCCATCTCTTTTCGCTCAGGTCATTGCACTGATTGGCACCGGTCTGACCACCGTTGCCCTAGCGTTACTGGCTCATGATCTTGCTGGGGGCAGGCGGGTGTCGTACTAGGCACAGCGCTGGCGATTAAGATGGTCGCCTACGTGGGCATTGCTCCACTGGTGGGTGCTTACGCCTCACGCCTACCTCGACGCACGTTGTTGGTTAGCCTCGACTTGCTGCGAGCAGCCGTGGTTTGCGCACTGCCTTTGTTACCGAAGTGTGGCAAATCTATGTGCTGATCTTTCTACTCAATGCTTGCTCAGCAGGCTTCACTCCCGTTTTCCAGGCGACAATACCGGACATCCTAGAAGACGAAGAGCAATACACACGAGCATTATCCCTGTCACGCCTTGCCTACGATTTAGAGAATCTTCTTAGCCCGATGGTGGCCGCGGCATTGCTGATGGCGATGAGCTTTGATGTCCTGTTTGTACTCAACGCCCTGGCGTTCGTGATCTCTGCCTCACTGGTTATATCGGTGATGTTACCTGAGCCACAACCACTAGAGGAAATTCCCGGTGTTTGGCGTCGCGTTTCTCACGGCATACGGATTTATCTAAAACACCTCGCCTTCGCGGTCTGTTGGCGTTGAACTTGGCGGTCTCAGCCGCCGGAGCGATGCAGATCGTCAATACGGTAGTGCTTGTTCGCTCTATGTTGGGGCTTGGCGAGAAAGAAGTAGCTTTGGCCTTTGCGGCCGCAGGTGGGGCTCCATGCTGGTGGCCGTACTGCTACCTAAGGTACTGGATCGATTGCCTGAACGACCAGTCATGCTGTTGGGTGGCGTTATCATGGCGCTCAGTCTCTACTTGGGCTGGCTAGGCCCATCGTTTGCGGGACTTGTCGGGCTATGGTTGCTACTGGGTGCAGGCGCTTCGATGGTCATGACCCTACAGGGCGCTTGCTCAAGCGTTCGTGCCAGACGGAGGATCGTCCAGCGCTATTTGCTGCCCAATTCTCGTTGTCACACTGTTGCTGGTTGATCACCTATCCGTTGGCAGGCTGGCTGGGGATAAACCTGGGTCTGACGGGAACGTTCGCTTTGCTCGGGACAGTAGCTTTAACGGCGACAGGGCTTGCGATGCTTACTTGGCCTCGTCGAGACTCAAGAGAGATTGCGCATGAGCACTCGCCTATACGTCATAGCCATCTTCACTATCACGATGAACACCATCAACACGAGCATGAAGGGTGGAGGGCCGGAACCTCATAGCCATCCCCACCATCATCCCAGAAATGTGCATCGGCACATATTTGTCATTGATAACCACCATACACGATGGCCTTCGTGACACATTAAGGCTGACAAGTTAATAGATGCCTATTAGGTTAAATCACTACGGGTGATGCCTACTTTACTGAAGGCATTCACCCAGAAGCTTCGCAGGGAACATTTTCCTTCTTGGGCTTAAGGTGCTTGAACGTATCGGCGATCCCTGGGCAGTGGCCAGCCAATTACTCAGCTATCTTGCTGCTGGTGTGGTGTTACCCCACGTCACACTGACCACTAGACCGTTGGGCGTGCGATTACTAAGCGTAAGGCGTGCGTTTTGGCGCTGGGCCAACTCCGAGACAATCGATAAACCCAATCCGCTGCCGGTGGTGCCCTGGCCAGAATCGCCTAAAGCGCTCAGTGACGTTATCCAAAAGTGCCTCGGGAGTCCGGAGGACGAGCAAACGCACATCAGCGACTTACACATTTGGTCGATTGGCCCCAATATCCACGCGGCGATTGTCGCGCTCGTCTCACACAGCCCAGAATCGCCTGATATTTACCTGCAGCGCATTCAAGCTCGATGCCCGTCGTTAGTACACATTACAGTCGAACCCCAGCTGTCTCACTGATCCAAAGAAAACTGACAACGGGATGAGTTAACCCTTTGAGCGATGTGAGCCAAAACCTGAAGGCTCAGATTGAGGAGTAGCCCGTTCGAATTATGGCGTTGCGGCAGGTCTTTTGTCGGGTCGGCGACATCAATGTGATCGGCACCTATCTGAGCAACAATCCGGTCGAGTCGTTGCACGATGGGCTGACCCACCTTCATATTCAAACGTACCGCCGACCGCCGCCACACTGTCGGAGTGGCGCTTTCCAAGCGCCGAATGCTCAGCGGAGACAGTCTTGGCGTCGCGTCTGATAGGCTCCCGGCGGTGTATCCCTATCATAAAAGTCACCTCCTCCGGATCAAGGGCTTGGCGCTGCTTGCGTAGGCGTCTGGCAAGCCGGACAAGGTACTTGTGCTCGGTGTTCATGTTGGCTCCAATCAGGGCAGTTGCGATCTATTTCTGCGTCCATACGATGATCGGGATGCAACAAGCTGCCTTCGACCCGCGCCATATAGTGGATTTCATGACGAGATTTTTCATGTCGCTAACATCACCCGGTTGCGCTCCTGATTTTTGGATACATACAGAGTCGGCGGGTTATACAATTATAGTCTTTCACGATTTAATAGGGTGGTCATTTCAGTCCTCTCACCCCGCCGAATCGGCTGGTGCCAGCAGCACAGGCTGGCCATCTTCCTCCTGCGCAGTGTGCCCGTCAGCCGGAGATCGTGCCGAGAGGGATAGGCAACCTCATGTACCACTGGCAAATTGATCATGCCGACAGCGCGACGAATGACTTCGGTTTCCACGCTCACGAGTAGGATCGGCGTCTGCCTGCCTGTGTCGGAAAGCGCCGTGTTCGACTTCCAGAGGCGCAGGACCTCGCGACTCTTGCCGTCCTGTGCGGGCCGCACCATGGTCAATACCGAAAACTGGCCATCCTGCAGTCGAGGGATCACCGGCAGCGCCTCGGCTGAGACTGCCGGATCGAGATAGCGTGGCAGGGTCTGCAAGGTGAGGCCATCGGCGCGGACCCAGCCAGCAGTGCTCGCAGCTGCCTCGAAGGCAGTAGAGGTTCCCGTCCATTGCAGCGAGAAGGGTTCTTCCGTTTCACCCACCAAGTCGGTTCTACGCACCGGGAGGGTTTGCCAGTCTGCGGTAAGCCAGGCATCGCGGGAAATGACCTGCACAGGTGTCGGGGCGGCGTGTACATGGCCACGGCCTGCGGCAGAGCGCGCCATGAGTGCCAGGCTCCAAATCCGAGGAAAACGAATAAGGCCAGCGCGATCGCCATACCTGGCCGGGCCTTGCGTAGGTCTACGCGACGAAAGGCCAGCGCAAAGCATAGCGTAAGCCCGGTTCCCAGCAGCATGCCGCCGACGACATCCGATGGCCAGTGGGCCGAGAGATACAGGCGCGAGGCGGCGATGATGCCCACGACCGCGGCGAAGGCCATGGGCATCACCCTGCGCCAAGGTTGTGGTAAGCCGAACCAAGCAAACCAGGTAAGCAGTCCCATCAGCGTCGCGGCCCCGTGGCGTGGCCGCTCGGGAAGCCGAAGACCTGGGCGCCCTCGTAAAGTGCCTGCGGACGCGGTATCGCCAGTCCCGCCTTGAGGAGCGTGGCAAGTCCTGAGGCAATGGCGATGCTCAGTACAACCCCTAGGGCGAGGTGCCACTGCCTGCGCAGCAGTAGCCAGCAAGTGACCGCTGCAGACGAAGCGATGATGACATAAGCGTCACCGAAGCCGGTGAGGAAGGCGACGACTTTATCGCCCGGTTCGGTACGCAGGTGGCTAAGGGCTAGGCTAATCGACTGATCGGCGACCGCCAGCCCGCTCCGCTCGGCCACCTCTTGAGCCAGAGTCGCCAAAGCGGCGGCAACAAAGGCTAGCGGGACACCAATCAGGATGAGCGGTTGTAGGTCATGCGAGGGCGCGAGAAGTGACATTGCCAAAGTGCTGACACGACCCTCGCCACTTTTCCGCAATCGCCCGATAAGCCGCAAACGCAGAGCCTCAAGGGCTGGCACGCCCTGGTCAGCATCAGACGAATCAACAACACAATGGCGAAGCCAGCTCCGAAGATGATGCCGACAAGCACCACCAAACGCATGCTTGCATGCCCTACCAAGCTGAGCCCGAGGCCAGCCACTGCACCGGGAGGATGTGAGCAGGAGCCCATATGATTGCTGAAGTAATATTTGCCGCCAGAAAGCGAACAGGGGCCATGCCCGACACTCCTGCCATGACGGGTATCACTGCTCGCACGCCCGGCGTAAAACGAGCGATCAGGATACTCTTGCCGCCAGGCGTTGCTGGTATGGATGAGGTTTGGCCGCCCCTTAGCGGCCATGCCGTAGTAATACCATCGCGCCAATGATGACCGACCCAAAAGGACAGCCCATCTCCTGCGATTGCCCCAAGGGTCGTGGCGATCAGAATTGGCCATAGCGCAAGATGCCCGAGACCAATGGCGGCACCCAAGGCAACTAGCAAGGCGGTTCCGGGAACGAGGGCACCGATAACGATGATCGATTCCGAAGCCGCGAGCATGAAAGCCGCAATGACCGCAACCCACTGGTGTTGTTCGAGATACGTCGTCAGCGATGCCATCATTTCCGTGAGCCACATGTCTTTTCCCTTGTCTTGAAGTGATCGAGTCGGAGCTTACGATGCACAGGCATACACACGCTCCCACCTCACGCTAACCTCAAGCCCACTAGGTTCACGGTTGGTGAGGGTAAGAATGGCTTGTTGGCGCTGGACTAACTCCGAGACAATCGATAAACCCAATCCACTGCCGGTGGTGCCCTGGCCAGACGCGCGCCTAAAGCGCTCAGTGACTTTATCCAAAAGTGCCTCGGGAGTCCGGGGCCCGTGTCTCACCGTGAGCTGAGGCAAGCCCTCCCAAAGCGCTAACTCTACCTCTACCTGACCGCCTTCTGACGTATAGCGCAAGGCGTTATCCAATAAGTTACGAAACAGAATCCCCACCTCGATTTCGTCGGCGCGGACCTCCAGCCGGGTTAAGCCTGTTAGCCTCAAGTGCTGATCTCGCTCTTCAGCGAGTGGCCACAGCTCAGCTACCAGTTCAGCAATAATAGGATAAAGATCGATAGTGGCCGATGAGGTTGTGGCCACTTGATCCAATCGAGCCAAAATAAGCAGTTGTTCTACCACCCGCTGAAGCCGTTCCACACCTATATAAGCCTTTTGTAATGATTGCTCTCCTCGCCTGCGCGTTATCTAGGTGAATCCTCAGTGCTGCTAAAGGGTGCGTAATTCATGGGCCGCATCTGCGGTGAAGCGCCGCTCGCGCTCTAACGTTTCTTTCAGCCGGGCGATAAAATCGTTTAGCGATTGACGTAATCCATTAAGCTCTTGAGGAACAGGATTATCGATTTCACTTAGGTCGCGGGCAGAGCGGCCTTGCACCTGACTAGAAAGCGCTTGGATAGGGACAATCCCCGCCGGATAATACGGCTCATCAGCCAAAGAAGAAGAGGTAGCAAAAAGCATCGGCAATAAATTATTCCAGGTGATGCGCTCGACTACTTCATCATGAAACGAACCTCGCAGCCCCATGCTGATCCAGGTATCGGTGGTAATATCGAACATGCTGAAAACCCGCCAACGATGACCATCGTAGCTTTCCCAGCGAAATCCCTCCTCTAAAGGAGCGGGAAAGGCCCTGCATCATTCCATTTGCCCCTAACAACCTGGGTGAGCCATCTGAATTCCAAAACCCAGCACTAATTTAAGCTCTTCCTCGTGGTAAAGCTTGGGACTTGATTCAGGGCTGTTCACGGGCACTGCGATACCGTCGCGATATAGCTGGGCCGGATATTCTGGAAGGCCCAGGTGCGAAGCCAGGCGAGCATAGTCGTCAATGGTCGCGTTTGGGTCGAGTTGGCCAGCTACAATCCGGCTATGCAGACTGAGCTGTGTATCGAGAATTTCTTCTAGCTCGTGATCGGTAATTAAGTAGGCAGCGGTAAACGCAACGCCCCGGCGAGAACCAGGGCAATGGCGAGCGTACGGAGTAGATAACGCCGTATGGAGATCATCGCGCTTGGCTATCCAAACGGTAGCCAATCCCGCGCACGTTAATGATCAGATGCTTTTCAAGCTTTTACGCAGATGATGAATGTGAACCTCCACCGCATTGGACTCGACCTCTTCGCCCCAACCATAAAGCAAATTTTCCAAACGGGGACGAGACAGCACTCTGTCGGGTGCCTGGCTAGCTCTAACAATAGAGCATACCCCGGCGGCCCAACTTTACGTCTTTGCCCCGCCAACTCACCGCATGACGCGCCTCATCAATACTCAGCGCTCCCAGTGTCAATATCTGCGAAGCGCGCCCCTCAGCGCGTCGCATGACGACACGCAAACGGGCGAGTAACTCCTGCAAATTAAAGGCTTGAGCACATAGTCATCCGCCCCGCATCTAAACCGCCAATACGGTCTTCCATCGCATCTCGGGCCGTCAAAATCAGAATAGGTAGAGTGGATTGCTGACGGAGTAACTGCAGTACCTGCATACCGTCCATATCGGGCAGTCCAAGATCCAAAATAATCACACTGAAGGTCTCGCTGCCGATAGCACTGATTGCCTCGCGCCCAAGCATAAACCAATCGACCGTGTACCCCTCGCGTTCCAGCGCCGTTTTAATGCCATCCCCAAGCAAGGGATCATCTTCTATTAGCAGTGCACGCATGCTGCTCCCCAATCTACAAACCGCTATCTTCGCCACTAAAACTTAAGCTTTTCTTAAATACGGCAACGTATCCCCACAAAGCATACGCATCTGAATTCAACCTGTAAGTCAGCCACCCTTTTGCAAACCTTTACGCAGCTTAACTCTTCTTTAAGTTACTTAGGCTCAAGCTGCTTCTTTCGCCATGGGCAAAGCCAAAGCAGCGCCTTCACTGGCGGTCATTTTGAATCTGCCCTGTCGCTACCGCGGGCAGGTCATTTTCTATTAACTGAATAGAGCGCCAGAGTATGCACTTACTAACACTGATTAGAACAAACTATTATTTAAAAATAATGGCCCGTTTTGTAGAAAAAGAATGAAGCGATTTTTACTCGGAGGTATACGGTATATCGTCAAAGCGCCTGCACCAGAAACCATTAATAACCTTGTGGGCATAGAAAAATTCTCATTATTCGCCCCAATTTTCGTCTGGGCAACGCGCTAATCAGTACCCTGTCATCGATGCTTTTCGTGAACGTTTTCCTTCCGCGCGCATAGATTATTTAGCGACGGATAAAACATGGCCACTGTTGCAGCAACGTCCTGTTGATCATTTTCATTTACTGTCGAGAACCGCCATTCTCCGTCCCTGGCAGTGCGTGACGCTATTACGACGCTTACGGGCACAACGCTATGATCTAGCGGTACAAGTGAGCGGAGGTTCAACGAGCGGCTTTATCGTGACCCGGTTAATAGGAGCACGGTACAGCATGGGTTCAGGTAAAGGTCACCAGCGCTGGTACAACATTGAGGCGGAAGGTAAGTCATCACATGCCTATGATGCCATCGTCAATTTGACACGCCCGCTCGGCGTTGCTTGCCATAATCGGCCACTGCTCCAGCTAACGGATCAGGAAGGCTATCAAGCCATGACGAAGATACGACAGCTATTCAGTCTGCATAGCGACCACTCATCAGATACAGACTTTATTGCGATCTTCGTAGGCGGGCATCAAAACAAACGTTGGCCGTTGGCATTTTGGCTAATGCTCATCGATGCCATGGAAGCCTGCAAAATACGTTATGTCGTTTTCCTTGGACCGGAGGAGTTTAGGCTTCTAGCCCTATTGAGCAGCGCTTGATGTCATCACTGTATGGTAGCTTATGCCCGCCGCTTCCTATTCGTCACTTTGCCGCTGTTCTAGGGCGAGCGCGGTTACTCGTGACACCAGACTCAGGGCCTATGCACTTAGCGGCAGCACTCGATGTCGCCACCATTTCCTAGTACGCCAGAAAAATCACTCGCCTTCGTACCACGAGAAGCCTATGACACTATTCTGTGGCGCCCAGAGATCAGCACGGTAATAGACGCTATCAGCGCTAATCTTGACGGACAAAACGCAACCGCTCCCGTTCAACTGGCCTCGGCAACAAACCAACCAACACAGTGGGTTAGAACACCACCAGCGCTGCCCCTTTGCATTCTAGCTACTGAATTAAAGCGCATAACTGTTCGTTAAGTTTTGCGCTTTACAGTGACCCTACTGTTACGTTATCGAGAGTACTGTCTTGCCTATTTCAACGACGTCAAAACCTAATGGCACGGGTGTCAAACGCATCTTCCGCGCTTCTATTAATGCAGTATCGGGTTTAAAAGCTTGCTGGATAAATGAGTCTGCATTTAGACAAGAGGTGATGCTATGCCTCGTCCTTTACCCTTTATATTTTTGTTAATGCCACTTCCGTAGAAAAGCATTGCTGTTTTCTTCACTCACCCTTGTAGTGATAGTAGAACTCATTAACTCCGCCATCGAATGCACCATTGACCGTATTGGACTAGAACATAACGAACTTAGCGGGCGTGCTAAAGACATGGGCTGCCGCCGTCATGATGACCCTTTATGATGATGGGTGTGTGGCTATGCGTGCTGCTCTACTAAATGTTCTCAAATCCGTAGCATCCGTATGGCTTTTATTTCTAATCGTCATGTCGGTCTTCAGTATTTTAAACATAGATTTTACGATAACTGACGTTATATATCGCTTTCAAGGTAATGCCTGGACGTGGAAAGATGCCTTGATTACCCAAGATGTTCTTCACACAGGCGGTAAATGGCTGCTTAGCGATGGGTTTAGTCACACTCCTCCTTTGATACTAAGCACCGTTGTAACTCGTTTTAAAGCGTATCGCATGCCGCTTTTATATCTTTTTCCGCAACGTTTCTTTCTACGCTGCTTGTCGCAACGCTTAAACAACTTGTGAACATGGAATGCCCTTGGGATTTAGTTCGCTATGGCGGGGAACGAGACTTTATTGGCTTGCTCAATACACGGCCTTCCTCCATGCCAGCATCCGCCTGCTTTCCCGCCGGGCATGCCAGCGCAGGCTATACGTGGATAGCCCCTACTTCTTTTTGCCGCCATACGGCCTCATTGGCGATGGGCAGGGCTTTCTCTGGGTTTAGGGCTTGGCCTTACGTTTGGGATCACTCAACAGTTCCGCGGGCGCACTTTCTCCCACGACCTCTGGACCGTCATGATTTGTTGGACCGTAAGCTTTGTCCTTTCAAGATTCTTATTACACCCCAGCGTTCATTAATCTTTTCATTCAGAGATCTTTTCGATGCGTACTTTGCTATCATTGCCTTCAAATGCTGTTGGCACCGCTTGGCATTATCGCCCCACATTAAGCACGGAGCAGCTTGTCTTATGGGCCGTTGTCATATTCAGTGTTTTTACAATGTCCCTTTTGGCAACAAGCCTTTGCTGGCTATGAACCTCTTGCCGTCCAGACGTGGCTAACCTTTGCCACTATGTTTTGGTGATGACCTGTCTTAACTATTTAGCCTTTATTAGCATTGCTTTTCGAACACTGGTAAAGCCATTATTAACTTTACTTTTTCTGATTGCCGCTTTCGTCAGTTACTTTACTAGCTATTACGGCACCTATTTTGATACTTCAATGTTAGACAACGTGCTTCAAACGGATACTAACGAGGCACAGGAGCTTCTTACACCCGGATTACTGATTCATTTAATGCTCTTTCTGTTTGCCAACCATCATGATTTGGCGCGTTAAAATCACACAGTCAACTTGAAGAAGGCAGTGTTGCGTCGCTTAGCTTATTGCCTTGCCAGCACTGCTATATTGCTGTTAGCAATTTTCTTATCTTACCAAGAAGTGTCGTCACTCATGCGCAACAATAAAGAGCTACGCTACTTGGTGACCCCAGGTAATTATATTGTTTCGATGGCGCAGGCCCTTTCGAGCCAACACGCTTCCGCGAATACGGTGCGTTCCCCGGTGGGTGAGGACGCCAGTATCAGTTCACAAGCGGGTGACAAACCCACACTGCTCGTCATCGTGGTGGGCGAAACGGTACGGGCGGCGAATTGGGGTTAAATGGTTATGAACGCCAAACCACACCCAAACTTGCCCAGCAGCCTGACGTTATCAATTTTTCAGATGTTTCCTCATGCGGTACAAGCACAGCGGTCTCATTACCCTGCATGTTTTCATTACCAGGGCGTGCCGATTACGCTAAATCGTATGCTCAGCAATATGAATCCTTGCTGGACGTATTAGCCCACGCCGGGTTAGAGGTCACCTGGCTTGATAACCAGTCAGGCTGTAAAGGTGTCTGCGACGGAGTGACGACAAAAGCGCTATCGCCAGAAGAGTATGCCTCTTTGTGTCAAGATGGGCGATGCTTGGATGAAGCACTGGTTCAAGCCTTGACCAAGCAAATTAGCGGTACCTCAGCTGATCAGGTTGTTGTGCTGCATCAGCTAGGCAACCACGGCCCCAGCTATTACCAACGCTACCCTGATGACTACGAACGTTTTGTTCCCGCTTGCACCACCGCTGATTTAGCCAAGTGCTCAAGAGACGACATTACCAACAGCTACGACAATGCCATTCTGTATACCGACACTGTGTTGGATCAGGTGATTGAGATGTTAAAGCGTCAGGATGACTACGCAACTGCGATGATCTATCTCTCTGATCATGGTGAATCACTGGGTGAAAAGGCCTATATTTGCACGGTATTCCTATGCCATTGCTCCCGATGAACAGACCCATGTGCCTATGGTTTGGTGGCTTTCCAACTCATTTTCAAAGCAGCGAGGACTCGATACGGAGTGCTTACGCCAAGTCTCTGATCAAGCCGCTTCCCACGATAACTTATTTCACAGCGTGCTGGGGTTGCTTGGCGTAGCAACGGACGTATATCAGCAGGCAGAAGATATTAGCCAAACGTGCCGGAGCCTCGCCAATTAATGAATGCTTAAGTGATCGTTAAGTATTCCATGTCAAGCTGCTCTCCACTCTGCTCAACTATCCTGGTGTATGCACATGGTTTTATCGCATCTATTGGACTCCAACCAAGGTTTTGGAGACGGCTACTACCCAAAAATGGCAACAGCAGGGGCTTGGTAGACGGTGTCAATACCTCTATACATTCTGCTAAATGGCTTTCCTTTAGAGCCAGTGTTGTTTTAATTACTTTACTATCGACTCTGCTGTGGTTAACGGAATAGAAAGAATCGAGATCATCATCGCCATATTAAGTGTAACGTCAAGTGGTATGTCACAGTTACTTGGACGTTATTATTCTATCAGTGTATTGAAAGTAGTTGAAAATGATTTGATAGATACGCTCGACGCATTAGGAGCTGCAGGAGTTGGAACCTTAATAATTTTATATCTATTGGATTAACACACTTAATGTACGCTATTGAAAAAATTCACTTATTAATGCAACTAGGCTAAAAGTAAAGACTGAGGAAACATGGCTAGCCTATGCTAAGTGTCTTATACAAGACGAACTATATTTTTAACGTTTTGACTTGTTTATCTAGCCGGAAATGATAATGTTGGGAGCCTTTTAATACCCGACGAATTTACTTAAGTATAGCAGTAATTTTGGGTGACTTGGTTTAGAGCGTCGGATTTTCAGCTAGAGACACCATGTCATGACATTTGCCACCATATTGATTTTGGCCTTTTCCATGTCGGCAGATGCCTTCGCTGCTTCCATCAGCAAAGGCGCTGAGCTACAAAACCCTCGTTTCGGCACGCCATCAGCATTGGGCTGATATTTGGTACTATCGAGACCATAACACCTTGCTGGGCTGGTTGGCCGGGGTAGCATCGCAGCGCTTTGTGCAGGCTTGGGATCACTGGGCTGCGTTCTCAATCTTATTGGTTATTGGTTTACATATGGTGTATTCGGGCCTATGCAAAGAAGACAAAATAGCCCAAGAAAAGCAAACACTGTGGTTATTGATATTAACGGCTATTGCTACGAGTATTGATGCCATGGCCGTTGGTGCAAGCCTTGCCTTTATTGATGCCAATATCATCGCTACCAGCTTAGCTATTGGTTTAGCCACTACTGTCATGGCATCAATTGGCACCTTATTGGGTCACCAATTTGGCAAATACGTTAGCCACTGGTCTGAGCTGATCGGTGGGATCGTTTTAATTGGTATTGGCCTGGGAGTGTTAGCCGAACATACTGCTTTTTAATTGATCTTTCCTGATCTGTGTCATCCAGAGACAGTGTTAAAGCAATATGCGTAGCAACCCTCTGGGAAAGAGGACTGTTCACGTAGCATAAACGCAGAATCGAACTACTGATGCTTTTCCTTGCAGGTCACCGGAACCGGAGCTTCGAGCTGAAGTGTAGATCATGCTCTTTCGTCTTTGTGCCCAGGATGCGGTATTACAGTAAGTGAAGGATGTTGTCAGCCAAAATGGTCATACAAACGTTTCTTGTGCCTTTTGTCATGTCACGACGTCCATTTCGTGTGATGACAAATCGATTACAAAGATGTGTCGATGCCTGCCCCTCGGGTGATGGTGAGGATGGCGATGCGGTTCAGACCCTCCCAGACCTCATGTTCATGCTGGTGATGGTCGTCATGGTAGTGCAGATGGAGTGCTCCACAGGAGCATGGTCATGCTAGAGCGCCACCGGAACCCGTGACGGCCAGAGACGGTCGCGAGCGCCTGTTCGCCCAGGCCCGGAGCGGACATAGACCACGGTGTTAACGATTTGCATGGCCCCGGCGACCGAAACCGCTATGTTCAGGGCAAGCATCCCTCACAGCCGGGGCGTTTTCAAGTAGATTCGCATGCCGTGGGAGACCTTGCGCCAGTCACTTAGCGCTTCGTCATCCGCAGTTTGGGGCGACAGCAGGACCACCGAGACGACCAGGAAGGCCAGACTATTGAGCAGGAACAGCACATCGAAGCTCATCACCATCAGCAGCGCGGCAGACGCGAGGCGTAGGCTTCGACCAGTGACGCGATGCCCACATAGGCCACCATCTTAGCCTGCCCGGCCACCAAGTCATGGGCCAGCAGCGCTAGGGCGACCGTCGTTAAACCGTTGCCGACGAGGGCGGTGACCTGGGCCAGGAACGAGTGACGATAGATACGATGAGCCAGCACCTGGAGCACGGGGCCCTCCTCGATGTGTTGCAGTCGGTTACAGGCGGCATGCTGGGATGAACGATTCACATAACTTTCTTCTGTTGCAAGCAAGCCATACTACCCCTAGTATCTATACTACCTCCTGTACTGTTTCCTTCTCCACAGAGACGACCACATGCACACGATCAAAGACAAAGCGAAGCTGCTAACTCGTGTTCGACGCATTCAGGGCAGGCAGCCGCACTGGAAAGGCAACTTGATAAGGAAGGGGATTGCACTGCCGTGCTGCAACAGACTGCCGCGATTCGCGGCGGTCAATGGGCTGATGGCAGCCATAATAGAGGGACACCTAACTGATCACATCGTCAGGGAGCCCGAATTGGAGCAGCGGCAACAAGATTTGGACGCGGTGCTACAGGTCATCAAGTCCTACCTCAAGTAGGAGAGAAAGAAGCCTGGCACACAGAATATTCAATATGGATGAGAGCAATGATCAAGGCCGCCACCCGCTCGAAGAAAGGATCAAAGGCCCTGGCGCGGTACGACCATCACCTACGCCTGGGGTGATTTCTACCATGAAGCGATTACAGTTATGCGCTCCGGCTTCCTTGCTGTGTTTCAGCACTGAGGAACTGGCCTTGCTTCTTGTTGGTACGAGTACTGAGTAGAAAGTCCCTGATGACAACAGAACTAATCTCGAACGCTAAACAATGGGCTCGCACGATCAAACGGGATGTACACGCCGTCTGGCTTGCCGCTCGCGATCCACGTACCCCATGGTTTGCAGAGGTGTTGGCAATGATTGTCGCAGCCTATGCCGTCTCACCTATCGACTTGATCCCCGACTTCATCCCCGTACTCGGCTACGTGGACGACATCATCATTGTCCCACTCGGGATATTGTTGGTGGTGAAGCTTACACCACCAGAGGTCATGAACGAGCACCGAGCAACCGCTGACGCAGCCTCTGAACGCCCGGTAAGCCGCATAGCTGCTGGCGTGTTTATCGCTATCTGGTTCTTCTTCGCCACCTTCTTGGCAAGAATGCTCCTATGAATATATCCAATACGTAATGTGGCAGGTACAACCTGCCTTATATTAGCGCGGAAAACCTGTCGACCCAATGGCCTGATAGAGGGTAGGTGGCTCGCGGGAAGTCTCGTGGGCTAATAACGAAGGAGACATAAATGTCAGACCACGATCATAGCCATAGTGGCGGCAAGACCTTGTTGTTCGCACTGGTCTTCACTACAGGTTTTGCAGCTGTCGAAGTGTTCGGTGGCCTGATAGCTGATTCGCTTGCCCTGTTGTCGGACGCAGGCCACATGCTAACCGATTCATTGTCGCTAGGATTGGTGCCTTCGCTGCTTGGCTGGCCAAGAAGCCAGCATCGCGTCAGCACTCCTTTGACTCAAGCGTGCTGAAATCCTCGGCGCTCTGTTTAACGTGCTGTTTATGTTCGGGGTGATCGTATTCATCGCTTACGAGGCGATCCGCCGCATGGCAGATACACCCGCCGTTGCCGGAGGCATGGTTTTGGCGATAGGCGGGCTCGGTTTGCTGGTGAATATCGTAGTGGCTTGGGTGCTGATGCGTGGAGAGCAAACTATAAACGTCCGCGGAGCGCTTCTGCACGTAATGGGAGACTTATTGGGCTCGGTAGCTGCGCTGGTTGCTGGGGCGGTCATTTATCTGGACGGGCCGCCCATTGCGGATCCGATCCTGTCTCTTTCGTCAGCCTATTGATACTGGTGTCCGCCATTCGGCTACTGCGTGAGGTGACGCATGTCTTGATGGAAGGCGTGCCAAAGGAATTGATGCGCATGAAGTCGGCTGCGCTCTAGTCCGGGTCGACGGTGTCTGCGCTATCCATGACATGCATATTTGGAGCCTGTCATCAAACAGCCAGGCTCTAGTGGCACATATCGATGTGGAAGCGATGGAGCGATGGGAAGAGATACTGCCGCAGCTGCAAACGATATTGCGGGAGCGCTTCGATATTGCGCACAGCACCCTACAACCCGAAGATGCCGCTATCCGCCATGTTTGTGATGCCGATCCTTATTGTGGGGCTGGTAAGGTGAATTAGGAGACAACCGGCAGAAGGTCCCGCCGAGGCTGCACGTAGCAGCATCAATAACTATAGCGCCACTTGATACCCATTATCTCTATCTGGGAATGTACGCCCCGGAGTCCTGCTCCTGAGCCGCTCAGGAGCGTCCGTATCAACACTTTTGGCAACGCCAAGTGCTTTCCAACGTGCGGCTTGCATTGTTTCAGAGAAACGGTCACAAGGGCGCGCTCTATATAAACTCAACATAGAGATTGTCGCAGCAATTATTGTTTAGTCGCAGCAATTGTTGAAAATGACACCAGCGCCTTGCTAATGACGTTGTTGGGCAGGGGGATATTGCACAGTCAGCTCTAGAAACAGCCCTGCCTGGCGGCTGAGGCTGAGGGGAACGTTGCACAGCAGCAATTAAAGATGTGAGAAATGCTTTGTTCAGCGTGAAGAAAGACCCTCAAAAGAGGGTCTAGGAAAAGCTCATCAGAACATTTCGAGCTTTGGAATGTTATCAGCGGCGGTATCGATCCCTTCAAGAAGCTCGATGCCGCGAGCCAGTGCATTCTGAGCCAGCTCAAAAGCACTAGCGTTAAGACGGGCATTATTATCGTCCCTATTGACCTCAACCCCACTTCTTGCGAATTCAACATCGCTCAAAAGCACGGGTTGGCTACCTATCTTTACTTCGACCTTGGCGGACAGCATACCGAAGAACCACTTATGCTCAGCAAAAGCTTCCTTATCGGAATCTGAGTACCTATCGAAGAAGTCCGGGGTCACCACTGGATCATTGTCGAGCATCAGTGTGACGGTTAAGTGGCCATTCGTACCTGTAACGGTGTCACCACAGATTGCAAAGCCGTCAAATTTATTAAGTTCCATGATCGTTCCTCTCTCATTCCTGCTGAATTGCAGGTCTCAAGAAGAGATAGGGACTCCACTGACACAACTGGTGAGGCTCTGTGCAGCGCAATGAAAAGGCCCCTCGATCTTGAGGGGCCTTCAGGATGAAATAAAATCTCGTTAAGCCTCAATGAAACTACAGGTTCTCTCGAAACCCTAAGGCTTTAAGTTTCTTAATAAACTTTTCTGGAGTTATCTCTTTGCCATCCAGTTCAGCCAGTAAATTCAGCACATCTTGCATAGAGTACAGGGCTTTCCAATCATCCTGATAAACATGCAATAAAGGGAGTGATTACCCACTGAATGCAGAACTCCCCGGCTGTCCCACCATCGATATGGTACAACCCGATATAAATCTGCTCAGTGGCCCCTGCTGGAGGCTCATCCCATCCATACTGCTGTTGAGCATGTAACCCTTGAAGCAGCCCTCGAACTCTTTCATACGGTCTCCTTAGTCATTCCTGCCCGTTGCAGGACTCATCATTGGTAGGGCGCAGAGTGACCCTTGGAGGCCTTGAGTGCTAGATGGCCGCAACCAGTCGATAGGCTACAGTATAAAACATGGACGTTTCACGCAGCCGCCCGGTCGAGCATTGACCGAACGTGCGGATTCGCATCCCTACCATCACCTTCGACTCCCTGGGCAGGTCGATTGAGTGAGGCGCCAGCCCATAGAGCCACAGCAGCAGACCGGCTCACCCCGGCAGTGCAGTGAATGACCAGCTTCACCGGCCTGCGATCGCTGGACCACTGGCGAATCCACCCAGAAATTCTCTGTGCATCCTCGAGCGTCATGGGTTCTTCGCAGCCGAAGCCTTCACCGGGAACGACATCATCAAACTGCATTAAGAGAACATCATCCCCTTTGCCAAGCGAGTTGAACGCTCGTCAAGCCCTCGAATGGACAGGACTACAGTATCGGCGCTTGCTTGCCGGCGCTCGATGTCACGTCGACTTGTATATTCGATGCTAGTGATCATTGGTTATCTCATTCCGGTTGGTTAGGGCATGGAGGGCTTGCTCGCGAACTCGTCCTGCGAGGTGAATCCTCATCGCATACTCGACGGCCGCGGAGCGAGATCGCTTTCGTGAAGCCAGGCGATTGATGTGCTGCTGGGTATCGATCACCAGGGCTTGTGCGGCAGCGACATATCGCAACAGGGTTTCGCGTTGGGGTACTTAGGATGGGAGCAATCCCATGACAGGCGAATACAAGCCTCGCCAATGACGGACGACCGAGAAAAGGATTATCCAGATAGTGTGTCACCAGCGTCTCGCCGGCCTGATCCACCTGCTCAACACGTTGCTGCATGCGATCCCCTATTGTCCCCAGGCTCATGAATGGCTGGTTATAGGGAGTTAGGGATGGCAATGACACAGAATGAGAAAGCCCCAACTAGCGAACTAGAAGGGGCTTGAAGGTAAAACCTTGAATCTGATCAGCTGAAAGCTGCAGATTTGCTGTGCAAGACAGCTTTACCTGGAGCGAAATGCCACAGGGATTCCTCAAGGAGGTTATTATCAGGACTGCTGACGTAAGCGCCCTTGCGTGATAGCCGAAAAGCCCGCGGGCCTTGTCGAAACAACCTGACAATCAACCTTAGAGGTCATCGTGATTAGCAATTTCCGTTTCCATACCGTTCAATGAACGGCCTCGCCAATAAGATAGGGACATGGGTGACATCTGGGAAGTTAATATCGGAAAAATAATCCCCAACCGACAATCTCGCTCAGTTGAGGGAAGGCTGGATAGGCAGGATTTGGCGGCCATGATCTTATTTCGAGCTGCCGTTAGTAGAATCAATTTCACAGGCGGTGAGCGCCCGAAGGTATCGCTTCAATGTCTCGCGATCGGTAATCGCAGTGCCCACCATGGCGCGGCCCCAGCGGCGCCCGCCTGAGTAAAATGTCTATTTCAGCACTTCTCCTTTATCTATCTTGTCTAGGCAGCATTACTGATAAGCTAGGTAGCTTGGGGTTGGTTGAAATCGATTGTGACATCCCTGTCCGGTAGCTCCTCGCACTGACCGACAAGCTGGCGACCGCTTTCTCCCGGTAAGTCGATGCGAACGTCAATGTGTCCTATCTGTCTTCTGCATCGCATCTGCTCTCGAACGACCGAGAAGGGGCCACCCATTGGCCATGAGGGTTTCGTCGAAGTTTCATCCAATAATATTCGATAGGCTTCATCCTGACGCCTTTCGGTACTGAGTTAACCCCGAAGCACAATAATCTATTCAATAGAAAATTCACGTTGTCGAGACGACGACGATTCAGCCCGTTGTTGATGATCCCTTCCCCGATGAGTTGTGATAACGCGATTAAGGCTCTAAGCGTAGCTTCATCTAGCGGTGGAAGAGGCATACCGTCTCTACCATAGCCCGATAAGGTGAGGGGTTTCCACAAACTGAGCTTGTCGATGAATCAGGCTATGGCGATACTCTATTGTAGACACGTAACAAGTCAGCATTCCTTCCCAGGTGCAGGTTTCCTCGGTTAGGATCACGCCATTCAGCGTACCGCTCATTGCGAGACGAGCCTTTTCCTTAATTGGCCAGAGCTTAGCTTCCCGCTGAGGTTTTATACCTTGTTCCGCCAGCGCAAGCTCGATCGTAAGATCAAGCACCTTCCAGGCTGCTCCAAACGCCAATGGCAAGAAAGCTGCACGTAGGCTGTCCTCTCGATTGGCTTGAATGTGGCTCGCCCCGTTCTGTATAACGTTTTTCCTCCATCAATTAGGGGACGTATATCGATGTAGCTTCCAGATGTCTGGGCTGTCAGAGGTAAATACCGGTCAAGAGCAAAACGTTCAAAGGCAGTCTCTGCCTCGTACTCATTAATGTTAGTGATCATTGGTAGGGCCTATTACAAGCTACTGTTTAAACTTAAATCAGCTGGATGTGGCACCTAACTCACTTAGATTGGCAACAGTTTGGCGATTCAGACAGTCAGTCTTGCCCAGCTACCCTCCATTTCAACAGGGACTTCGATCCAAGTGAGGCGCAAACGACCGGCTACTTTCGCCAAGGCCTCGTATTCTGCAACTCCCAGGCAGCGTAACATCGTACCTTTCCCTGGATAATAAGGTGTTTCAGGATACTCTCTGAAAATTAGCTTCGGGTTGTATTCAGTTCCAGTACGGTCGTGTTTCCCACTGAAAGGGAATCCCTATTGACTGAGGTGTGATGCCGGCTTTGAGAGCGTCGCAACTGGCAATGTTCTCATAACTGTCTTGAAGCGATCCTGCCAAGTTGTTGATGGATCGATCGCTTTCAAAAGTGCTTGGAGCGCGACGGTCCGGGAAAAGAAAATCCTTGATCAGGGTTGCCTGGAAACTCGGAGTGGATAGCATTCGCGCTTTGAGGGCTGTCAGCGCCGACATTATTATTCCAGACCCTGCTATGGTGGGCACAATTATTACGCAGCATGGTTGTGCTTTTGAGCCACGACACAATGACCTTTCATCGTAGCCAAACTGTGTAGCCACTCGCCTCCGATGTTCGCGATCAAGACTGGCAAGCAACCGCGACATTTGGCCAATGCTTAACTCCTCCAAGATTGTCCAGATCGGCGGATAAGGCGGCGTATGGTAAGTGTGGTAATAGTGCTTAATGGGGTTGGTAAGTCTCAATCCAAGACGTTCTTCATGAAATTGCGGTGCGCTTCCATGTCCTTGAAATGTTTGGTTTTGAGATAGAAGTGGGGCCGCAGTCTTTGTCATTGGCCATAGCGTTAACTATGGCGGATCTGAACGCGACTTCTACTTGTTCAATAGCGTCAAGGAGCACTAGCCGAAGACTACGATCGAACTCGTAAAGCGCAAGAATATCGTCAAACCTTACACCCGGATAAAACGTTTTGATCATCCTGCAGCGGCCGCGTATAAATGAGCAGCTGGTAATACCCGACAAACTGAAGGACATTAAGTGCTTGTGATTGCTGACCTTTGGTGATGAGGCCCTTGGCGCGAAGATGACGAAGGTGGGCGTAAGAGGATTTTGCGGGTTTTGTGAAGTTTAGTTGTGGTTGCAGTTGTGGCCCCATACATTCTTTTACCACTAAAAACTAACCCCTGGTGCGCAGTCAGGACGAATCCTGTGAGGCGTGGGGTTATTCTTATCTTAAATAGTAGGCTTCTACTGTTCTCGTGTCAATCTAGACTGTTTCCTATCTTGAATGGGTACCCGTCCCAGGGGAACCTTGGCTGATACAAGTCCACTTGCAGTAGTAGACTTCTACTGTGCCCATGCCAATCTAAGCTGTTTCTTATCCGTAATGGGTGCTCGGCCCAGGATGAACCTTGGCCAGGACTAGCCTACTTGCAGTTGTACGTTTTGTCTGAGGAGTAAAAGGCAGCTATAGGGGAATGTTGCACCGGAATCCAACGTATAGCCTGTATAAAATTCATCGAATTTCACATGTTTGGTTGGAAGTACTTTACCTATACACCAAGATGAATATAGAAAAGCGACTGGACATTATCTTAGTAAACTTTATAAGCATCCACAGGGGAAGCATGATTCTCGACGCTATCGATGGCTGGG
This sequence comes from Vreelandella sulfidaeris, assembly GCA_007182875.1. GTDB lineage: Bacteria > Pseudomonadota > Gammaproteobacteria > Pseudomonadales > Halomonadaceae > Vreelandella > Vreelandella sulfidaeris. Next base: position 54,288 of record AP019515.1, read on the forward strand.
ACGATTACCCACGACGCATTTTGACCGTGAAGCAACTATACGAGGTATTGCCGAATGGATTGATGCCGAAAGCAGTGTCATGCCTTACGCGGTCTTGCATTGTGATGGCGTTAGTTTTCGCGTGGCTGTGCGCGATTATGAAGAGCAAGATTTAATCTTGGCGGCCGATGAGTACGGGCATCGTTCAGCAGCAGGGCTTTGGGCGCTTTCGGCGAGCTGATTGACACGGCAAAACGTCGAATGGAAGGAAAGAGTCCTGGCCAGAAGGCCCGGCGCTAGATGAAATTAGGCTCTACCAGAAAGAGCGTGAAGTCGAAAAGCTCAACACTATGGTAATCCCCATTTTCAGAGGGTTTCAAAAGTAGAGTTCAGACCACAGCGGCCAGTTTCTGTTGAGGGTGATCCCTCCAAGCCCCATATTAGGGCGCTCGTGATTGTAGTGCCAGAGCCAACGAGTGGCGTAATCCTGAACCTCTTCGGTACTTTCAAACAGGTATTGGGCTAACCAGTCATAGCGCACCGTTCGATTGTAGCGTTCTATATAAGCATTCTGCTGGGGTTTTCCTGGCTGGATAAACATCAGCTGAATACCTTGACCTTCCGCCCATGCCGATAACTTACCACTGATATATTCTGGCCCGTTGTCACAACGAATAGAGTGCGGCTTACCACGCCATTCAATGATCTGGTCTAGCGCCCGGATAACTCGTTCAGTAGGCAACGAGATGTCTACTTCGATACCAAGACCTTCTCGGTTAAAGTCGTCGATCACATTCAGTAGACGGTAGCGACGACCGTCGCTCAGTTGGTCATGCATAAAATCCATAGACCAGCTGTCATTAATCGTTTCAGGCACCGCTAAAGGTTCAGGCTTCTCGCGGATTAACCGTTTCTTCGGTTTGATCCGAAGATTCAGCTCCAACTCTCGGTAAATCCGGTAGACCCGCTTATGGTTCCAACGAAAGCCTTTCACATTACGTAGGTGCAGGAAGCACAAGCCAAAGCCCCAGTTTCTCTGGTTATGCGTCAGCGTGATCAACCAGTCGGCGATTTGATCGTTCTCGCCGCGGAGCTTCGCTTGGTATCGATAGCAATTTTCACTGATGCTAAACATCCAGCAGGCTAGGCGGATGCTGACGTGCTTTTCCATGACGGCTTTCTGCGCCATCTCACGGCGACGAGACGGCTTCACCACTTTTTCGATGGCTTCCTTGAGGATATCCGCTTTCAATCGTTCCTCGGCATACATCTTCTTGAGCCGTCGGTTTTCATCCTCTAGCTCTTTTAGCCGTGCCATCATGGACGCATCCATACCACCGAATTTAGCTCGCCACTTATAGAAGGTCGCGCTGCTCATACCGTGCTCACGACATAGCTCCGGAACCGGGGCACCGCCTTCGGCTTGCTTGAGGATTGACAGTATTTGGCTGTCAGAAAACGTGATTTTTCATGCAGAATCTCCCTGCGTTTAGCTTACGGAAAATTCTACTTTGAGCACCCTGGTTTTCGGGGATTACCCTATGGCCACGTTATTTATCCAGCGCGAACCCCATATCGTCAATGAAATAGAATACGGCGCTCAGCCGGGCAACTCGATCTGGACGCTGCATCGCTGCCAGAATGCTTGTGGGATGAATTTGAAGCAGAAGGAGAGGCGTTTAAGCTCGTCTTAGAGGAAGAAATTTACCACCGCGTGAATAAGAAGTAACACGCTGCGAAGAATTGCCAGCCGGGTTTCTACATCCAGATGGCATGACACAACATCAAACACCAAAAGTCCGGCCCTATACGACGTTTTTAACCTGTTAAAAGAATATAGATAACACCTATGTCGACGGGTGTCGAAATGCAGGCCTAGTGGTTTAATAGGAGTAGGGCTTTTAGCGAAGCTGCTGGTTAATTCTAGTCAGACAAAACCGATGAGGTAGCACCGTGATTGAGTGCGAAGGCATGAAGGATGATGAGACGCCATGCGCGCGAGAAGCAGTTCACAATATACCAGCTGTGGTGTTCGGCCAGGAACGCCAATTATTGCTTTGTAATGACTGCGTGCCAAAATATGTAGAGGAAGAAGACGACCTCTAATTAGGTGCTATTACCTGCTACGTTCGCATGAATGGGTAAGCAGATTTTCATAATGGCCAATATTTAAACCTTGATACCCGGCAATAAGCCGGGTTTTGCGTCTCAATTAGCGAGGCTAATTGATACAAAACCCAACGTCGCGGTACGTTGGGTTTTCCGAATTAATATCTTACTAATTCAAACAGCTGCAAATCTTTCAATATGGTTCTGTTCTTTATGCTCGGCGTGCCATAGCTCATAGTTTGCCTGCATCGTTAGCCAGTGCTTGGCATTGCCAATTCCGCCATGCTCTAACTTAACGGCCAAATCGGAAATAGCGGCATGCTCATGTAATACGCGTGAAACTGCTGCACGAGACATGCCTAACTTTTGGAAAATTCAGTGACGTTCAGCCCCAGCGCTGGCACGATCCGACGGCGCAATAAGCTACCTGGGTGCGGCGGGTTCATCATGGTCATGTTTCAGTTCTCTCTACACAAATTGTGTATCGCATATTTGAGGTGTTGCATTCATGGCTACGTCTGCGAGGCCATCTTTCTGGGCCCTTGATAACCGTACCGAGCCGGTTATCAAGGAACGCCGGGTTAGTGGTAGTCTAAATAGTCAACAAGGTGTACATCTTCCCCATCAAACGTAAATATCACTACCCAATTACCGTTTACATGCACCGAAAAGCCTTTTCTATCACCCTTCAAACTATGAAAATCAAATCCTGGCAAATTCATATCGTTTGGCTTAGTGGCTGCGTCCAGTGCAGCAAGTATGTCTCTTAAATCGTCTACATGGTTTGGTTGTACTCCTTGGGATTCTCCTCTCATAAAGACGTTTAAGCCCTTTGTGTTTGATCTTCTTTATCATCGCATTGCTTTGCTCCCTTGTTGTGAAACGCCCTCGAAGTGTAGCGCGTAACGCTACACGCGTCAATGACAGCTGAGGTAGAAACTGCTTAAAGGTGGCATGGCTGACAGTACAGGAGCAGTTGTTCCGCCAACTAGATTGGCCCCGATTGAGGTGAAAAACGGGTGTGCTCATTAACGTGCTTCTCTCATTCCTGCAGTAGAACAGGTTTTAAGAGGGTGCTGTAAAGGGTCGACCTCTAGGCGATCTCCAGCGGCTATACCATGCTCATTGAAGTAGCCAGCGTTTACCTCCAGGGCCATCCAGAAGCGCGTGCCAGCTGGATAACGCGGACAGGCTTCTTCTCGTGCAGGGGCCATGCTGGTGATCGACTGGATCTCTCCGTCATGGTCGAGGAAGGCAATATCAAGCGGTATACGAGTTTGGTACATCCAGAAAGCATGATCGGTTGTCTGCTCCTCATCATAGACGAAGAGCATGCCAGCATCGGGAGCCATTGAGTCACGCTCCATTAGGCCATTGCGACGCTGGCGCGAGGTAGATGCCACCTCAAGCATGAGCGAATATCGGCCTTCCTTAGCGTGCAAAACACCAGAGGAAAATGCAGTGGCCTGTCGAAGAATCATCCCCGTGATTAGAGCAGTGCCAATCAAGAAAAGCGCCAAAATGCGGATACTTTTCGGGTCGTGGGCCGATCGAACCCACAAGCCTTTGTTGACGCTGAAACATTATCACCTGGGCTCCAGAATAAAATCAGAATGTCACCCAAGATAGAGCCGAGGGTGACCGTAACGGTTAGGGTTTGGGGAACATATTATGCTGGCGACCACATTACTGGTCCGCTGGCTGCGCCATGCTCACTGGGCCAGCCCAGCAGCCGTGCAGCACGCTATTGAATTTTCACACTTAGCAGCCCGGGTAACGCTCCCAGCAGCTAGCGCCAGCGAACTCGGCATCATCCAATGGCACCGATGGCCGCTTTGCTTAGGGACGATATTGCCTACTGGCGACCAGGGCGAACGGGGCTGCAATGTCAGCGCTTGCCTTATCCAGCGGCCGCTGGACTCACATCGACCACCTACGATGACAACTTCAGCTGCTCGATCAGAGACATCATCTCCCTGGCGTCTGGGAAAGGCGATCTCGTCGGCTACGCCACTCTCGACGCCTATGCTATCGGCGAATGTCGCGAATTGGTTCACAACAACCGTGCCAGCATCGAACCTTTGCCCAACTGGCATGAACTCCGCTTCCATGGCGGTTCTGGCGCTGAAGAGTCAGTAGAAGGTTTCAGTTGGCGGCCCTGGGGATACCATCTAAACAACCAGGGTGGCGCCCATCACTTCGCTACAGCTTGTCTGATTGCTGGCTTCCTCGATCCTGAGCTGCGCATAAAAGCTCCCTTGACCAGGCATGAACTGAACACCGAGGTCGCCCAAGTTATTCTCAGCGCCTTCGACATCTGGTAATCCCCATTTTCAGAGGGTTTCAAAGTAGAGTTCAGACCACAGCGGCCAGTTTCTGTTGAGGGTGATCCCTCCAAGCCCCATATTAGGCGCTCGTGATTGTAGTGCCAGAGCCAACGAGTGGCGTAATCCTGAACCTCTTCGGTACTTTCAAACAGGTATTGGGCTAACCAGTCATAGCGCACCGTTCGATTGTAGCGTTCTATATAAGCATTCTGCTGGGGTTTTCCTGGCTGGATAAACATCAGCTGAATACCTTGACCTTCCGCCCATGCCGATAACTTACCACTGATATATTCTGGCCCGTTGTCACAACGAATAGAGTGCGGCTTACCACGCCATTCAATGATCTGGTCTAGCGCCCGGATAACTCGTTCAGTAGGCAACGAGATGTCTACTTCGATACCAAGACCTTCCGGTTAAAGTCGTCGATCACATTCAGTAGACGGTAGCGACGACCGTCGCTCAGTTGGTCATGCATAAAATCCATAGACCAGCTGTCATTAATCGTTTCAGGCACCGCTAAAGGTTCAGGCTTCTCGCGGATTAACCGTTTCTTCGGTTTGATCCGAAGATTCAGCTCCAACTCTCGGTAAATCCGGTAGACCCGCTTATGGTTCCAACGAAAGCCTTTCACATTACGTAGGTGCAGGAAGCACAAGCCAAAGCCCCAGTTTCTCTGGTTATGCGTCAGCGTGATCAACCAGTCGGCGATTTGATCGTTCTCGCCGCGGAGCTTCGCTTGGTATCGATAGCAATTTTCACTGATGCTAAACATCCAGCAGGCTAGGCGGATGCTGACGTGCTTTTCCATGACGGCTTTCTGCGCCATCTCACGGCGACGAGACGGCTTCACCACTTTTTCGATGGCTTCCTTGAGGATATCCGCTTTCAATCGTTCCTCGGCATACATCTTCTTGAGCCGTCGGTTTTCATCCTCTAGCTCTTTTAGCCGTGCCATCATGGACGCATCCATACCACCGAATTTAGCTCGCCACTTATAGAAGGTCGCGCTGCTCATACCGTGCTCACGACATAGCTCCGGAACCGGGCACCGCCTTCGGCTTGCTTGAGGATTGACAGTATTTGGCTGTCAGAAAACGTGATTTTTCATGCAGAATCTCCCTGCGTTTAGCTTACGGAAAATTCTACTTTGAGCACCCTGGTTTTCGGGGATTACCATCTTTGCGAGCCAGAGCACCACACAATGAACGAAGCGTTTATGAAGCGGATGGAGGCTGCGCAGATCCCATTCGCCATCTGTTCAGCACCCCGCCGCGGCAGGATGGCCATCACCTTTACTGTTGTCCTGTGAGAACAGCAAAGCCATGGGCGTAGCCGATATATTCCGAGCTTACGGCTGGCTCGATTTCTGCGACCTCTTACGCAAGCAGGCGAAACAACAATAGAAAAACTGGGCACATCCATTGGACAGGGCTGACATCAGCTGGTGTTATTGCGGCAGCGCGTAGAACCACCAGGCTGTTAGCGGGCTTTGAAAGTACAGTGATTAGCAACGCATATAAGGAGAATGAACTTGGCAAAGATTAAACACGACGCAGAGGCGTTTCACGCCGAGATAGCTATGCGCGTTTACGATGAATCTGTGACCGACGCTATTGACGTTATCACTCGTGATGGTGAGCCAGAAACCCTGCTGGCAGTGGTGCGAAGCCTTGTTGATTTTAACGTGTATTACAGCAATCAGAAAACTATAAGACGTACCAACACGCCTATGCTGCTATCGGTGCTGCAATTGATAAGGCGAACCCAGAGCATCAGCCACTAAACAAACACTGGAATAAATGAATCTTAATAGGGAAATAATATTTATCACTTTGCCTAGATAGAAAAGCCCCTGCCAGCCAGTGGAAGGGCTTAGAATAGATCCTCTTCGTCACACTTCAGTGCTACCGAAAGTGGATGCTACCAACGTTGTGATGATCGCATTAGCTCTTTCTACGCTAGTGATGGAAGAGCTCAATCAACAACACACGACGAATATTAAGGGTTTGACGGTAGCCGCCGTTGTTCTCCAAAGGGCTGAAAAACGCTCTGCCTTGTCTTTATCGACATTCACGACGAATGAAGTGTCAGTTCTTCATAAACACTGTTGATATTGTCGTCTTCTTTATTACTCGGTTCCGGCTTCGGATACAGAGGTTCGATAAGCCCGTTGGATAATGCTAGTAAATCGCCAAGCTGTTCGTAATCGAAGCTAACGCCATCTGCATTGCGTTGCTCAAGGCGTGAAATGGCATCTGATATAGCGGTCATGGTGTGATCCTCCACCCTAAAGGAGGTAATGCCTGTATCAGCGGCTGTCCGTTGTCCCAACCGATTTTAATAGGTTGGTTGATGATATTGACCTGGGTGCCCGCCGGTATGCGGTCAAAAATTGATTCAATATCGGCAGGCAACATGCGTATACAGCCACGGCTTGCACGCATGCCAATGCCATCGGGCTGGTTGGTACCGTGAATCAAATAGCCATCGAAGCCTAAGATAATGGCGTGGTCTCCCAGCGGATTATCGGGGCCGGGCGGGACAACACTTGGCGCGGTTTCGCCGCGTGCTTCAGCTTCACGTTTTACCGACTCAGGCGGGTACCATGCGGGTTTTAATGTTCATGGTGGTCCGGTCACACCGAGAGGGTATCAAACCCTTCGCGACCAATGCCAATAGGATAGGTCTCAACACGCGGTGTCTCACCGTTTTGACATCTGGTAGTAGTAAAGCCGCAGCTCGGCAATATTTATAACGATCCCAGTACGCTCTACATTCGGCAGAATAAAACGTCCCGGAATAGTCACTTCCGTGCCCACCCTGGAACCCAGATGCTGACCTCTGGGTTTGCACGGATCATCTCCAAATAGCCAAGGTTGTGACGCTTGGCAATATCTATCAAGGTATCGTCGTAATCCTTCACTGTGAAGGTGTCAGCCTCTCCGATAATATTGCCTTCCTCAGGTAGCGGGTAATGCCCCTTAGGCCATTCCGTCTCCTGGCAGTGGAAGGTTGTGCCGCCATGGCGACAGGGACCCATGCCAGAGACGAAACCATCACACTCACGATGAAGCCGATCTGCATTGGCCATGGGAGGAGTCTCTTAAGTATTGCTGCGTTCTTTGCCAAGAGCATCGCTAGGTTCCTTTTCATCTAATGCGTCGTTTTTGATCGAGATAAGTTTAGTTGTAATCCGAGCAGCGTCAGCAAGGCAGCGAGTATCCAAGCGGGGCCACTACCGGTGCGTGTGAAAGGAGTTAGGCCCTGCATCGGTCACCTCGCCAGTTAAACTGGCCGGTTCAAACTGTGGGGCACGGGCTGTGACGTGGCCTTGTGAATCGATGATGGCCGTCACGCCATTACTGGTAGCTCGAAGTAGGTGACGACCATTTTCTAAGGCACGTAGACGCGCCATTTGAAGATGTTGGTGTGGGCCAATGGAACGCCCAAACCACGTATCGTTGGAAACCGTTAATAGCAGCTCGGCATTACGCGCCTGTTGGGCGACATGGTCGGCGAAAATGATCTCGTAACAGATGGCAGTGCCAATGGTAGTGCCAGCCACGTGTAACGGAGCTCGTCCGTCTGACCCTGGGGTCAGGCGGGTGCTGGCAAGTCGAAAAAGCAAGGGTGTCAGCGAGGAGGCTTTGGAATGGCAAATACTCGCCAAAGGGTACTAAGTGCGCTTTCTGGTATTCGCCTTGCACATCATTTAGCCCTATGACGCTGTTATAAGAGCGCCCTTCACTGTCGCGTTGCAAAATGCCGGTCAACAAGGAGGTGTTAGGCCCCAGGTCGGACGCTACTTGCTCCAGTATTCGCTGTGCTTCCTGCTCAAGCATGGGAAGGGCTGCCTCGGCCAAACGATGAGATCGATGTCCCTTGCTTGCTCTTGTGTCATCGTTGTGTAGATATTGACCGCCTCGCGCTGCCCTTGGGCAGTCCACTTAATGCGCTGGTCAAGATTCCCTTGCAGCAATGCCACCCGGATGGGCTTGCCAGCCGGGGTTGTCCATTGGGCGGGCAATAGGAATGGAACGATCCACAAGGCGGCCATTGGGACAAGGAAAACCCAGCGGCGACGCAGAACCTCTACCCTAACGTACCTGTCAGCGCGGTCATGAGTGACAGCAAGTACACACCACCAACGGGCGCCCATGGGGCTAGTGGAGAATCAATCTGAGAGGTGCCGAGCAATAACCAGGGAAAGCCGGTGAGCAACCAAGTGCGTAGCCATTCGCTCACCACCCACATACCGGCAAAGCTAAGAAAGGCGAACCGTGGCCCCGTGATGCGTCGATAGAGCCCAAAGGGGATTGCAAAGAAGAGCGCCAGGACGCTGACAAAAGAGTGGTGAGGAACATCGCCACCAAGGCCCCGGTGCCACCGAAGTCGTGAATAGCAACGAAGACCCACGATGTGCCAGAACCGAACAGGCCTACCCCATAGCACCACCCACGCAGGGTGGCCATGGCAGGCGTTAGCGACGCTATCTTCCAATAGACCAGTGCCACGGCCACTGGGCCAAGCCACCATAGGGAAAGGGCGGCACTCAAGGTGGTCAGCACCCCAGCGGCTAGCGCTACAACGCAATCGACTGTTGGTGAGAGTCGCCCAGCCACAAACGTATATTTTTTCTTGATCGACTGAGTCCATACCGTTACTCAGAGCGCTTAAAAGCAGGACTTTCACGCCATAACGCCACTGCGAACATCAATACACCGGCAAATAGCGCGATATCGGCCATGTTAAAGGCGGGCCAATGCCATTCGCTCCAGTAAACGTCCAGATAGTCGACGACGTACCCACGCGCTAACCGATCAACGGTATTGCCGAGTGCGCCGCCAAGAATCAGACTGTACGCACAGGCTTCCAAGCGCGGCAGGGTTTGCATAGCTGCACGAGCAATACGACGACCACCACCAACGCTAAACCAAGAAAGAGGTAGCGCTGCCAACCACCTGCCTCCGCGAGAAAGCTAAAAGCGGCTCCTGTATTACCGGTGTATACCCAGTTAAAAACGGCGTTAGCGGAATGACTTGGCCAAACGACATCTGGGCATGCACGATTTCTTTGACCAGTTGATCGGCTAGAGCCAACACGCAAGCAAATGTGAACCATGGCCAACGTCGTGAAGGGCTGTCGTGTTGCGCTGTTCTCATGACGTTGTTTTTCCTTGTGACAGGCCTGTCAATGCGGTACTGGGCGAAAAGCGATAACCCAGCAGTCGCATGGCGTTCAACGTCACCAGGACGGTAGCACCGGTATCGGCCATCACCGCAATCCACATACCGGTAATACCCAGCGCTGTGGTGACCAGGAAAATGGCTTTTAAGCCAAGGGCGAGAACAACGTTGGTTTTCACATTGCGTAGCGTGGCACGAGAGAGGTCTATCAGCTCAGCGATGCCGGTAACGCGGTTCTTGAGCAAGGCTGCATCGGCGGTTTCCAACGCCACATCCGTGCCGCCACCCATCGCGATACCCACATCGGCTGCCGCGAGTGCCGGTGCATCGTTGATGCCATCGCCTACTTTACCGATGGGGCCACGACCTGTCGCTTGCCAGTCTCGAACATACGCTGCCTTGTCTTCAGGCATTAGTTCGCCGTACGCTTCAATGCCTAAGCGACCCCAGTGGCAGCGACGGTGCGGGCATTATCACCGCTGAGCATGACCGCCTGTACGCCTAAACGGGATAGCGCCGCTAGGCCTTCAAGGGCATCTTCGCGTGGCTCATCGCGAACAGCGATCAAGCCCAACAAACGCTCGCCTTCGACGAGGAGAGCGAGGCTCTTACCGGCTTCTTCTAACGCGATAATCCGAGCACTGAGACTTTCCTCCAGGATGACTTTCTCGTGAAGGTGACGAGGCGTCATTAAGCTCAGCTCGCGACCCTCCACCTGGCCTGAGACACCGCGCCCCGCCAGAGCGCGCTGCCGGTGGCGGTGGGGAGGTTTAGGCCCGATTGTCGGGCATGCTCAACGATAGCCGTGGCGATAGGGTGACTGGAATCTCGCTCTATCGCGGCGGCGAGCCGCAATACGCTGTTATCGTCTTCCTCAGCGATCCAAGACTCCACATCTGTGACTCTTGAGTACCCGCAGTGAGGGTGCCCGTTTTATCTAATGCCACCAAGCGAAGCTTACCTAACTGTTCAAGAACGGCTCCCCTTTGATCAATAGGCCGCGCCGAGCGCCCGCCGAGAGGCCTGCGGCGATGGCGGCTGGGGTGGAAATGACTAACGCGCAGGGCATGCGATTAACAGCAATGCTAACGCACGGTAAATCGACTCCGACCATGCCATGGTCGATACCAGCGGTGGCACTATCGCCATCAGGAGGGCGAGTAAGACGACGGCGGGCATATAGTAATACGCAAAACGATCAATAAAGCGTGCTATCGGTGCCTTGGCGGCCTGTGCTTCTTCAACCAGGCGAATAACGCGTGCGATCGTATTGTCATCAGCGCCTCGTGTTACCTCCACCTCCAGGGCGGCATCAAGATTCACTGTGCCAGCAAAATGTCATCACCAGGCGCTCGCGAACGGGTATGGACTCGCCGTTTACCGGCGACTCGTCAATGTCGGAGGTGCCCACCAGGATGCGTCCATCGCAGGGAACGCGATCACCGGGCCGCACCAGCACACGCTGGCCGGGTTTAAGTGACTCCGCCGAGACGTCACGCAGATGGCCATTGTCCATCAGCCTCGCCGTTGAGGGTGCTAAATTTGCCAAGGCTGAGATACTGCGGCGCGCCCGTGAAGCAGCTACCCTTCGAGTAGCTCACCTACGGCGAACAAGAACACGACCATCGCAGCTTCAGCGGCAGCATTGATGGCCAATGCGCCAAGCGCAGCGATGCACATCAGCATCTCGATGGTAAAGGGTTGCGCATTTTGAGGGCGCCCCAGGCACTCTGCGCAATGGGCATTAAGCCGACCAGCGTGGCCAGAATGAACGGCACATTACCCAGCGCAGGCCATGCTAAACGAAGCGCGAAGGCTACGATCAGCAGATTTCCTGTGATAATGACCAAGCGCCCTTTAGCGGTTTGCCACCAAGGGGATGAAGCACCAGATGCGCGTGTTTGGCCATCAGGGAAGTCACTTGATAGCCTAGTTCGTTCAGAATGCCCTCAATGGTCTTTCGCGAGGGGCCCCGTGATCATGGTGATGAATCTTCACCGATCCCGTGACCGAGCTTGCCGTGACTTCCTCAATGCCGTCCAGCCGCTCTAGCGCCGACACGACCTTGCGCTCACAACCGCCGCAGTCCATGCCTTCAACACGCAGCGTCAAAGGTAGTCGCTGTCGCCTGCGTTGATGTTTTCATGGTGCCTCTTCTCTCAATGGGCTATGGTTTTGAAGTGTAAACCTTGTAGCAACTATAGCTTCAAGCCCTACGTAAGGAGTTTTACCATGTCGATGATGGGGCAAAGTATCAGCATTGGTGAGTTAGCACGACGAGCCGATTGCAAACCTGAAACGGTTCGTTATTACGAGCGTATTGGGCTGCTGCGCGATGCAACACGAACCGGCGGAGGGCAGCGCCGCTATGGAGACGACGCTGTGCGGCGTTTGACCTTCATTCGTCATGCCCGAGACTTTGGCTTTTCGGTGGAGTCAGTGCGAGAGCTTTTGGCCATGTCAGATCAGCCTGATATGCCTTGCCAAGAAGTCGATGCCATCGCCACGCATCACCTAAAGAAAGTGGAGTCCCGCCTTCAACGACTGTCCATACTGCGTGAGGAGCTTCAACGGATGGTCACGCAGTGTGCCGGTGGTAAAGTGGAAAGCTGCCGAATCATTGAGGTCATCAGTGATCATCAGCTCTGTATCACTGAAAAATCGCACGGAGGGCTCACGACTTAGGTTAGCACTAACGCTACGCCCCACGCCCAATGGTTAGCCCAGCGAAACATCCAAAACAGCATGAGTACCAATCCGATAGAGAGGCCCAGCGTGGCCTTTTTGTGCCCGCTTCGATGAGTTTCGGGAATAATCTCATGACTGATCACATACAACATCGCCCCGCTGCAAAGGCCAACCCCAGGGCAGTAGCGCTTGTGACATGCTGATGACTCCAGCGCCTAATAAGCCACCCAACGGCTCAACAAGCCCCGTAAGGGCGGCAATCGTCCATGACCGCCAACGTGAATAGCCCACGCCTAGCAGTGATACTGCTACGGCCAGTCCTTCTGGGGCATTCTGAAGTCCAATGCCAATCGCTAGTGGAATGCCTCCTTCGCTTCCCCTGCGCCGAAGGCCACGCCAACGGCCAGCCCTTCTGGCAGGTTGTGTATCGTAATGGCAATAATAAACAACCAGATACGACGTAGTGAGGCAGCCTCTGGCCCTTCTCGCCCTGTTCGAAGTGCTCATGAGGTAAGAGTTCGTTCAGTAGTGCGACCATTCCAATCCCTAGCAAGATGGCCGCACAGGCAATGGCAGCAGGTACCACGCTACCTCCGTAACGCAGCTCCGAGGCTTCTAAGGAGGGTATGATCAGTGAGAAGAAAGAGGCCGCTAGCATGACGCCAGCGGCGAACCCCAACGCTAAATCGCGAACACCACGATTCGGTCTTTTGGTAAACAAGACAGGAAGCGCCCCGACAGCCGTCATCAAGCCCGCGGCAAGGCTTCCAATACCCCATGGTGACGAGAGAAACCTCTTCCATACCGATTACCTGTCTTGTGGTAGATGAGTGATCACAGCGCTAGGGTTCCATAACGAGGCAAGCACACGTTCACGTTACTAACAATCCATGCAACGTTGCTAAGCACGGGTGGTTACGGCTCGTTAAACGAGATCAAGTCATAAATGGACGCCGTGCCGATAGCTTGTTCCAAGCGATCTCTTGCCTCGTAAAGTGACGCTTGATATTCACCTTGAGTCGGCTGCTCACCCAACATGATGCGTTGACCTTGACCAAGGGGATCAACAGGCTGGTTATTGACTCTCACTTCGTAATGCAGGTTGGGGCCCGTGGCGACCCGGAGGAACCTACCTCCGAGCGACTCTCCCGCATTGACTAAATCCCCAACCACTAGCTGTGGGGAGAATCGGCTAAGGTGTGTGTAGCGACTAATGGCCCCTGTGTCGTGCTCCACCTCGATCACCTGCCCATATCCCCTTGGCGACCCATAAAGAATACGCGCCCAGGTGCGGTGGCAATGACCGGCGTTCCTGTCGGCGCAGCCAAGTCAATTCCATTATGAGGACGCATCCCTCCATACACAGGATGTCGCCGATTCCCAAAGCGAGACGTTAAGCGGGCACTAAGCACGGGCAACCGCAACGTGCCTAGCAGTGTGTCGCTTTTGAAAAGAGCTACGTCCCCTTTTGGGTGACCGGCCATATGACCTCAAGGGCTCTGCCTGATCAGGCAGAGCGGCATAACTGAGGCGTGGTGGCCCAACACGGGCGCCGTCCTGGCGTCGATCTTCCTCCCACACTAATTGAATACGTTCACTGCCAGAAAACTCCAGCGGCGCTGCTATAAACTCGCTGAGCAGTGTTTCCAGTTTAGTGGCGAAACGCGTTGGGACACCTTCTGCTGCCAAGGCCTCGTAGAGAGTGGTATTAATGACGACATCACGCCCAAAGGTTAGGGTATCAACGCTATCGAGCGGTAATGTGCCTTCTTGCTCGCTAGCCGCCTGTAACTTGACAGGGCTAAGTTCAGACGGCGGCAATGACAGATGCGTTTGCCAATTGGCTTCGGCTAGCAAGGGTAAAGCCCACAAAGCCTAGTAACCACCAGCGCTGCATCACTGGCCATCCTCTTCCCCAGAGATCTCCGCTACTTCACTCTCAACGGCATCAATCAGCTCTTGCATACCAAAGGGGTCTAAAGGCTCGCCATTGACAAAAGGTGGGTGTTTGGCGAATCTGATTGGCTCTGACATCCGCCATGTCTTGGTCAATCACCGCCTGCACCTCAGCAGAAGTCAGTTGCTCTTCGGCAGCCGCTAAATCAAGGCCTCCTTGGCTCGCGATATCGAGGATAGCGGATTCATCAAAACTGCCATGTGAAGCCCATTGATCCTGGCGAGCCAGCAGCCTCTCAGTACCGGTTCAAAGACGCCCTGACGACGAGCAACTTCTAATACCCGAATGGCCTTGTCCGATACGTCGCCGTGGAAAGGAGTGTAGCGCACGATGAGCCGCACTTTTCTGGGTAGGTTTCCAGAATACTTTTGTCAGGGTAGAAGGCACGGCAGGCTTCGCAAGCCGGATCGAAGAATTCCACAATCGTCACCGGCGCGTCTTCTCGACCCAAAATGGGGAGTGTGAACGTACCAGTGAGTCCTCGGCCTGGACACCATTCTCTTTGCTGCCTGAGCCTGCATGTCCAGGAGGGCAGGTTTTGATACGGCGACGATCGCAGCGGTCAGCAATAATGTGCCGGCCAATATAAAGACGCTTTTGAACATGTTTCACTCTCTGTCTCAATGATGGGGTGGAAAAGTCGGGTTGAAAAACAAGCCAATCGCTATGGGAGTAAGCCCCACTACCAACCTGAGCCGGGAGCCGGCCTCGGTCTGTCACTCATGCCCATATAGATTGGCATTTTGATGCGCGTGGTCACTATGCTCAAACTCTAGGCTGGAATGAGCAATATTGAAGCGCATTTTAAGCTGCTCCTTGATCTCTGCTTTGACGGATTCAAGCTGCTGCCAGCCGGTTTCTGTCAGAACCACGTGACAGTCAAGGGCTGCCATGTTTTCCTGCATCTGCCATAGATGCACATGGTGAATATCCTGGACTCCCTCGATATCTCGTACGGTCTCAACGACTGCCTGCCCGTCAATGTCCGGGGAGATCCCAGCATTAGCGTACGGATAGGGCCGCCAATTTCAGAGAAGGCTAGGTAAAGAATATATAGCGCAATCCCTATCGTGATCGCGGGTCTACCCAGCGCATGTCGTACAGTAAAATAAGCGAACCACCGATAATCACGGCGATGGAGGCAAACGCATCCGATAAGTTATGCAGAAAAGGGCGCGGATATTGACACTCTCTTTTGCATTGACCACGTGAGCATGGCGGTAAGGGCATCGACGACGAGCGCGACGCCACCAATAATCACGATCGTCCATCCCTCTATCTCAGGGGATCGATCATCCGCATAGCGCCTTCGTAAATCAGGTAGACGCCGACAATAATGAGGGTGGTGTAATTGATGAGTGCTGCCACTATCTCGATGCGGCCATAGCCAAAGGTCATATGCGCATCGGCAGGCCGTCTGGCGATTTTACGAGCAGCAAAGGCAATGACTAATGCTGCCATGTCAGAAAAGTTATGTAACGCATCAGCGATCAGCGATAGGCTCCCCGCCATAATGCCACCGACGATTTGAGCGATGGTTAAGAGCCCATTGGCCCAAATGGAGATGCTGACGCGCCGGTCGCCAGAGGCAGGATCAATGTGGGGATGATCATGATGATGTCCCATCTGTTACCTTCTCTCGAATTATCTGTTCTTGGTACTATAAAACCTCTAGCAACTAAAGCTTCAACCCTTGAGCATTATCTATTTGCATCGCTGGATTGGGAAGCACGTCCCTAGCTACCAAGCGAGCCTTTGTGTGCTGGGCCGAAGGTGATCATGTTTTAGGTGCGGGGCTCAATCCACTTCAACCGGTAACGTCCAATCCACCATGGGTAGATTCATTTATTTTGTCGAGGCGCACCTTGTCTGGTTTGTAATCGTCGTCGCGGGGAGGCTTACTCTTTCCGGCCACCGGAATAATGCTTAAGTTCGCGATTGGGCCATTACTGGCATTACTGATGTTGATTATCAGCCTCACATTCGATGCGCATGCAGTTCGCATCGTGTTCCGAAAGCCGTCACGGCAGTTGTTGGCATTGGGGCTGGTCTATGGGCCTATGTCGATTGCCGGGTGGCTAACGGGCCGTCTATTTTTGAAGCGGCCCGCTGGCTGCTGGCCAAACCTTGCTCGGCACGCTGCCGACAGATGTGTCCTCTCTTTGGTACTGATGGCGAAAGGCAATGTGGCGCTTGCCGCTGTTTTCAACGCAGTCAACACCGCGTTATGTCCGTTTATTGTTCCCTTCCTGTTTTATGGCTCACCGGCCTTCAGTTAGACGTGCCGCTTGGATCAATTATTCTTGAATTAACACTAATCGTGCTTCTTCCTACCGTGATTGGGGTCAGCTTGCGTACAAAGTTCTCGGCTTTCTTTGCACGGCATGATTCAGCGTATGCAGGGATAGGGTCGATTCTGTATCTGCTGATCCTACTCGCCGTGGTCGGGCCGAATGCCACCACGATCATTGGCTATGGCTGGTATGCGTTTGTGATTGCGGGCGCGGCCCTGTGCCTCAATTTGATTGGGTACCTGGTAGGTATGTCCTCACGGTTACTCACCTCTGATCGCAAAGAGGTGATTACCTATCTTTCACGGTCAGTAAAGAATTCAGCATCGCTGCAGCGTTTGTCGCTGCTTCCGGCTTGCCATCAGAGATCGCGATTCCAGCCGCTTTTTGCCGTGATTCAAATGATCACTTCGCCCATCGCAGCGAAGATTCTCGCCCGCCACTGAAGGGATGGCCGTATCGGCTCTTCGTCAGAAGAGCAACCTGCACACGGGTGTACAGGTTGCTCTTACCGACAAAACAGACACCGCTACTCATAAAGGTGGCAATAGTACCTATGCTAAGTCACTGTGACCAATACTGACCTTGCTAAAGCATTTAACACAGAGGCTTCGCAGGGTATCTGTTCATTTTGGATTTAAGATGCTTAAAAGTATCAGCGAACCCTGGAAAGGCCCCGCCAATTTCTGGATGATTTCTTGAACATGTCGCACGTTAGAGAGCGTCTGACGCAACCAATTTTCAAATCATCTCGAAACACACCTGGTGCTTAACAAACATCTCATGTAGTACAAGAGGTCTAATTATGTCATCCAAAACCTACTACAGCGTCATAAACGCCTTGTCTTCTTGATCCGTAAAGGAATACACGTCATAGGGCGCTTCCTGAGGCCCTGGCATCCCCGGTGTACCGATGGGCATACCTGCTAGGCCAATGCCGTCTGCATCAGGCTGTTGCTCAAACAGCGCCTGTACGGCTTCCATCGGAACATGGCCCTCAATCCAATACTCGCCGATTTCGATGGTATGGCACGATCCAAGACCATAGGGAACACCCGCCTGTTGTTTGATATCACCCAGCTCGACGTCATCAATAACGGTGACGTCTACGCCAAGTTCCTCAAGATGGCGCGCATATTCGTCACAACAGCCGCACTGGGGTTCTTATACAGTGTCGCCTCTGGCGGTAACGCCGCTTGAGCGGAGACCGTCCCAATTAGCATGAAACCCGAGAGCAAAAGTTTGGTGGTCATATGTTGCATTAATTTCAACTCCTTAATGTGAACGACTGAAGAGGTACTTGGCCAGCGACGCGATCGCCAAGCCAATTAATAACAGCATAGCCAGGGGCATCAACCAGTCTAACCACCCCATTGACCCCATAAAAGCAAAGCATTCCGCGTTCATCATGACATCACTCCTGATTTATGCCTTGAGCAAAGATGGCGCTACTTAAGACACTGAGGATTGCAGCCCCACCAATAGCAAAGTTCATCGTGTGCTTAACCATGATATTTCCTCTCATCATGTTGCTGATCGAGACATTGCCTTATCCGATAAAATGGAAGAAGGCAGAGTTAGCTTTGTTATAAGCCTACAACCTATAGGTAGCCCAAAGGTAAAGAAGAAACTGATCCCAAACGCTAGATTTGTCACAGGTCATTTTTCCGCCATTTTCAGCTCTGTTTCAGGTTGGCACGCTATAACACTGACTCAGTTCCATGAAGAAGAGCGCGTACAAATGCTGCTCAAATACATCGCCACCCAAGAAGCGAAAACCAGCAGCCAAAGAATCCATGAATGCTCTCTTGGTTCTTTAAGAGCAAGATGCCATGTGCCTTGTTCGTCAAATAGGGCACATGAACGATGTCTGAAGGCTCAACCGAATCAGATTTGAAGCCTCCGCGACGAACCATTCAAGCCTAAAAATATAAGGAAACGGTATGCAAAAGAAGACGACTTCGCTCCCTATTATTCACGCTACCTTAGCAACGCTGCTGCTGTCGCTCGCAAGCCCAGTGTTGGCCCATGAAGGGGCGCAAGCACTTCGCCTAAGGATGGCGTCACCATTCAGGATTCCCCAGCAGAGATTGGCATCGAGTTTGGTGGCATGATGCGCATCACCCAGTTTGAAGTGGCAGGCCCGGACGGCCCCGTTCCTCTTGATGGTCAGCCAGGCAGTGAACAGGTCGATCGCTACTTCGTAAAGCCCAGTGACACTCTTTCGGCTGGGGATTACCAGGTGCGCTGGCGTGGCCTATCGGATGACGGGCACATGATGTCTGACGGTTTTAACTTCTCGGTCGAGCCTTGACCCGTGGTCTGGTGGCCCTCAGTAAATAGCCTTGATGTCTGGACCGTCGCGATGATTCTCGTGGCGGCCGGATTTACCTTAACGCCCTAGTCGCGACGGGGCCGTGTTGTTTCGTCTAGCGTTTCCCCGACTCCCTGATCACGACCGGAGGCGTCGTCGCATGGGCATCTTTGCTGCCTGGGCGGGGTCATTCTGATTCTGTTCCAGTGGCCTTTAGAAGCTGGTTACCTTGGGGCGGCAATATCGCTGCTGCAACCAACCCAATGCTGCTCGGAATCGTGTTCGATGGCGCGTCCGGGGTCCGACTAATACTGGCGGTAACTGGCTTGCTGCTAGTCCAGGCGATTCAGCTTAATAACTTAGCGCTCTCGAAAACAGCCAACAGCGTGAGCCTAGTAGGCGTGTTACTGGTGATGCTGGCATTCGTGCAGGTGGGGCATACAGTAAACACCCCACGCCTCATTCTGGCTGGCTTGCTGATCGTTCACCTGATGGCGGCAGCATTCTGGGGCCTCGCTGTGGCCGCTGTTCCATTTAGTGGGACGGGGTCACAACCAGGACAATACCGCCCACATTCTGACCCGTTTCGGGAAAATCGCCATAAGCGGAGTCGGCTTGTTGGTACTGGCGGGCGTCACGTTGGCCACGCTGCTAACGGGCGGTCTCACGCCACTGCTCACCACGGCATATGGACAGTTCTTGATCGGCAAGGTATTGATTGTGGCGGTGCTACTGTTATTTGCTGCCGCGAACAAGTGGCGGCTTGTTCCGGCCTTTGAGAGCGGCGACGCAACAGCCCCAGGACGGTTACAGAGAAGTATTGCACTGGAGATGGTGCTGGTCGCGGTTATCTTGTTGATCACGGCAGTGCTGACAAGAGTGTCATCACCGAATGGGTGACTAACAGGTCAACCACCTTGTTAAGCCGTTCCAGAGCTCGAAATTAACGGTCTCCTTCTTATGGGCCTTACGCTGAGGTTTAGGCGGAGGCTGCCATAGGCAATTGCACCAACAAGACGAAAAGTCATTGCTGCAGCGTTGACTCTAATCAGGGGTCAGGATCCATCATCATGTTAGAAATGCTTTTGGGTAGCAGGCCATATTTTACGTTAGGTTCAGGCTCGTTTCAGGTTAACACCGTATAAAGAACAAGTGACACTAACCTCTGAGGTAAATGACCATGCGCAACATCTCCTTAACAACGTCTATGTTTGCCCTTTCACTAAGTTTGATAACGAGTGCGGCTTGGGCTGCGCCCGGCCAAGGCAGTGGTGACAATGGCCTAACCGAGGCTGACGTTGACCGCACGATCAGCCTTGAAGCTGGCGATATGTGGTTCGACCCTGAAGCGCTAGAAATGGCGGCAGGGGAGGTGGTTAAATTTGAAATTACTAACACCGGCAATCTAGAACACGAATTTGTGATTGGTAGCAAAGAAGCCCAAGAAGAACATCGCCAGATGATGCTAAACATGGCCAATGGCGGAGGCCATGACATGTCAAATATGGCACACGGTGAAGGCCACGATATGTCCAATATGTCAAACGGCGATGGTCACGATATGGCCAATATGAGTATGGAAGGCGTCACCATTGCACCTGGCGAGACTGGGTCTCTATTATGGCGTGTTCCTGATAATGTTAACGCGCTAGAGTATGCATGTAACATTCCCGGCCATTACGAATCCGGCATGTACGGCAATTTTTCTCTAATCTGACGTATATCCATGAAACTGTTGCTACTTGAAGATGATGACTTGCTAGCGGAAAGCTTAGCAGAGAGTCTCAAAGACAACGGTTACCTAGTTGATTTGGCCGCTTCCTTGAAAGCGGCCAAGTCGCTGATGGCAACCGAGCATTATGAACTGGCGATCTTAGATGTCGGTTTGCCCGACGGCTCAGGGCTGGATCTGCTCGCCCAGTGGCGCAGGCAAAACGCGACACGCCTATTTTGATCCTGACGGCCCGCGATACCTGGGAAGATAAAGTTGTCGGCCTTGAGACGGGGCCGATGACTATCTTACCAAGCCCTTCCACGAAGCCGAACTGATGGCCCGGCTGAAGGCCTTGCTACGCAGGCAGTCTGGTCAGTTATCTCAAGTGATCACGCTTAACGGCGTTTCGTTGGATGAAGCGGGTCAACGAGTGTGCTTAGAAGGTGAAACGTGGCGTTCGCTCACAGCGACCGAGTTTCGGTTACTGCGCTACTTAATGCTGCATCCTGATCGCATTCACTCTAAAGAGCAGCTACTAGAGCAGCTCTATGCCTTGATCAGGATGCCGCCGCGCCTAACTTGGTCGAAGTCTATGTCGCTCGTCTGCGCCGTTATCTCGGCAAATCGGTGATTCAAACGCGGCGCGGCCAGGGTATTTCTTTGCTTCACATTGATCGGCGCAGTTTACGTTTTCGACTACTCGCCTGGCTAGGTGGCGTGGCGCTATTCGTGGTGGTGACGACCTGGCTACTGCATGGCATATTGTTACAGAATCTTGCTCGGGATTTTTGGGTGAGCGTCTTCAGCGCGAAGCCAATCATGCGGTCGCACAGCTAGAGCAGGACCAAACGGCTGTCCCGACTGCGCTAGACTCGGTTAGCCAAGGCTATCAAGTCTTTCATCATCTCTACGTACTCCGCTTTAACGGTTCGGTCAGCGCTTCCGACCCGCAATGGCAGCAACAGCTGGCGCCTCTGCTGGAAGAGAACGGCGATGCTCTTGTGGACGTTAAACATAACGATCAGCACATGCTCGTCTACCGCCGCCATTTTGAGTGGCAGGGTTCTAACGGCGTATTACTGGTGGGTGAGGATTTTCTCAGGTAGAAGCAGGACTTGCTACCTTGCATTGGTGGGTCGGTGGAATTGCCGCCGTGCTTTTAGGAATGCTCATCATACTCAATATGCTGGCAGTTAACCGCGGCCTCACGCCACTTTGGCAACTGCGTCAACAGCTTGAAGCCTTGCGATCAGGCAAACGTGATCGCTTGTTATTAGTAGCCCCTTCCGAGCTAGATGAATTAGTCGACCAGCTGAACTGGTTTATGGATGATATCGATCATCGATTACAACGCTCGCGGGAATCAGTCGCCAATCTTTCTCATGCTTTAAAACCCCGCTGGCAGCAATTACCCAAGTACTGCGCGGCAATCGGCCCATTGATGAAAACCGACGGCATAAACTGCTCAGCCGTATTGAAGATATTAACGCTCAGTTAGCTGCAGAGCTGCGTCGTTCGCGTATTGCAGGCCTAACGCGGGTCGAATGGCGAACGTCACGCGAGATAGTTCACGGCTCATAGAGATGTTCCGCAGCCTTTACCCTGAGCGTATCTTCAACCTCACCCACTCGGCAGGCGAGAAAGACCTAGTGCCTATTGAGGCTCACGACTTTTCTGAAATATTAGGCATCGTGCTCGATAACGCTGGCAAATGGGCGAATAGGTGCGTTAATTGCGATATTGCCGCCTCCGCTACCACACTCACGCTCACCACTGATGATGACGGTTTCGGCGTTGCAGAAGAAGATCTTTCGCGCTTGGGAGAGCGTGGCACACGATTGGATGAACGCCGTCCCGGCTACGGCTTAGGCCTGTCGATTCTTGCGCAGTTAATTGCCCGCTACTCAGGGCACTCGCGCTTTGAGCGTAGTCCACTGGGTGGACTGCGCGTTACGGTTACGTTGCCTCTTGCAGTTGAAGTGATTAATTAATCACTATTCAGCTTTGATTCAGCTTCTTCCATCAAGATGGTGCCATTCATCATTGATGGAGTTACATGGCACGCTCAAGCATCATTTCTCACCCGCTTTCTCGCCGGCAGGTCCTAAAGGCGGCGCTGCCCTAGGAATAGGTTCCGCTGCGGCAATGGGATTAACCCCGCCTGGGCAAACCCCTGGGGCCGCAGCAATGTCTACGCGCAGGGCGTTGAAGAAGGCCCGAGGTATCGCTGGCGATCCGCCGTGAATCGTTGCCTATTGACGGACAAGAAGCCCAACCAATTACCATTAACGGTACCAGTCCTGGCCCGCTGATTCGTTTGAAAGAAGGTCAAGACGCCGTACTGCGTGTCACCAACCTGCTGGACGAGTCCACCTCCATCCACTGGCATGGTCTTATTCTACCGCCGGAAATGGATGGTGTGCCTGGTGTCAGTTTTGCCGGTATCGCCCTGGTGAAACTTTTACCTATCGTTTCCCTGTCAGGCAGAACGGCACCTACTGGTACCACAGCCACTCAGGTCTGCAGGAACAGCTAGGCCATGCGGGGCCGCTGATTATCGACGCCGCCGAGCGCGAGCCTATCCGTTACGACCGTGAGCATGTGTTACTGCTCACCGACTGGACCTTTGAAGAACCGATGTCGGTGTTCCGTAATCTGAAACCATGGAAGGCTATTACAACTTCCAAGAGCGCACGATTGCTGATTTTTCGCCGATGTACGCGAAAGGGTTTCTCACAAACCGCCGAGATGCGCGGTATGTGGGCCCAAATGCGTATGAGCTCGCGGGATATCGCCGATGTCACCGGCAGCACTTATACCTACCTGCTCAACGGCCACTCCCCAGGAAAACTGGAACGCGCTGTTCAAGGCCGGTGAGCGGGTACGGCTACGCGTGATTAACGGTTCGGCCATGTCATACTTCGATGTCCGTATACCTGGCTTGAAGATGACCGTGGTGGCCGCCGATGGCCAACCGGTCCAGCCCATCCCTGTTGATGAGTTCCGCATTGGCGTGGCGGAAACCTACGATGTGCTTGTTTCACCTGAAGACGACCGGGCATACACCATCTTCGCCGAAGCCATGGATCGCAGCGGCTACGCCCGCGCTACCCTGGCACCGCGTGAAGGGATGCAGGCCGACATCCCTGAACGCCGTCAAATTGCCGACCGCGGTATGGAAGCCATGGGTGCCCACGGTATGGGCGGGATGGATCATTCTGGCATGTCAAATATGGCGGGGATGGACCACTCCGGCATGTCGAATATGGAAGGTATGGATCATTCCAACATGTCGGAAATGGATCGCTCAAACATGTCGAATATGGAAGGCATGGATCATTCCAGCATGGCGGGGATGGACCACTCCAGCATGTCCAACATGCAAGGCATGGATCACTCTAATATGGGTGGCATGGCGGGTGAACAGGCGAAAATCGGCGAAAATGGCTTGCTCGTTGCCGGTGAAGCCCAGCCCGGCTCTCGATACGACCAGGCGGGCATCGGCATCGACCCTGATGAACGTCGTGTTTTAGTCTACCGCGATTTAAAAGCCTTCACGCCATGGCCTGACCGCCGTGAACCAGGCCGTGAGCTTGAGCTGCACCTGACCGGCAATATGGAACGTTATATGTGGTCGTTCGACGGTAAGAAGTTTAGCGAAGTGACCGGCCCCATCCATTTTGAGAAAGATGAGCGACTGCGCCTTATCCTCATTAACGACACCATGATGGAGCATCCTATCCACCTCCACGGCATGTGGATGGAGCTGGAAAACGGCCAGGGTGAATTGATTCCGCGCAAACACACCTTGAACGTGAAGCCCGGCGAGCGCGTGTCTGCGCTGATCACTGCAGACGCCGAGGGCAGTTGGGCGTTCCACTGCCACCTTCTCTATCACATGGATGCCGGCATGTTCCGCGTTGTTCAGGTTTCTTAAGGAGGCAGTATGAAAACCAAGCACTACGTAACCCTCGCCAGCGCCGCCCTCGGCATGGCCGCCGCCACGACTGCTCAAGCCGAAGACGGCTATGACGCCCCGGCCGGCTGGCCGTCACCGGTCGTGGAGCACCCGATGACCACGGTACTGGTCGATCGCTTGGAATATGCTTCGCCCGACAAGGGGATGCCTTGGTCTGGGATTTCCAGGCCTGGTATGGCGGTGATTTCAATCGCCTATACGTGGAAGGCGAAGGCGAAAACGTCCAGGGCGATGGCGAAGATGCAGAATTCGAGTCCCTCGACCTGCTTTATAGTCGTTTGATTGCCGACTTCTGGGAACTTCAGGGCGGCATCGGTTATCAGGGCGGTATCGCTACGAATGACCATCCCGAACGCTATTTCGGCGTCATCAGCCTATTGGGGCTCGTCCCCTATCGCTTCGAGACCGATCTCGACTTGAGGATAAGCGATGAAGGCGATATCTCCGCCAGCCTGGAAAGCGAGTACGATCTGCGCCTGACGCAGCGGCTCTACCTACAGCCGCGTACCGAAATTGCCGTTGCTGCTAGCGAAGTCGAGGAGTTTGGGGTGGGCCAAGGGCTAAACTCCGTGCGTGTGGGTATGCGTCTAGGTTATGAGGTGACCCGCCGCTTCGCCCCTACATCGGTGCTTATTGGGAGAAAGAGTACGGCGACACGGCGGATCTCACCCGCGCCAGTGGCGACAACACGGAAGACACTGGAGTGGTGGCCGGTGTTAGAATGATGTTCTAACAACTCTGGTAATGGGTAACTTTTAACGTCACCAATTGGTGGCGTTTTTTATTGTTTTATTTTTAAATTCAGCTTCGTTTCAAAACCACAGCTAATATAAACAAATCATCAACCACTGGAGTAATTATCATGAAAGTTAAATCAATTCTCTTTGGAGCGCTTGTAGCCAGCATTCTTTCAACACCTGTATTGGCTAACTTCGGCAATACAACCCAGGATCTGCCGCTACTTGAAAGAGGCGTCTCTTCTACACAGATTCTTGCTCAGGGCAATCCAAACGTTTCAATATTAACATTGAACAAGCGACTACGCTGAAGGTGGCAAGCGAGCACTTTCCAGGCGCAACCAGCACTGGAAACCGTATCTCCGCGGTGCTTTATAATGCAGCGGGACAGCAGGTAGCAGAAGCATCCAGCCCACGTGGCCATTTTGAAATGGTCCGCCAACTGCAGCCAGGCAATTATCAACTTGAAGTGACAGGCAATGCACTGGGAGGTACTAAAGAAAATGACAATAACCGCTATGAGTTACATGTTGACTATTAATATATAGTCACTAATTTAAGATACAGGGCCAGCCTTTATGCTGGCCTTTTATTAACATATATTTCTATCGTTGCAGAAACCTATTCGTAACCGTAGCTAGAATTTTAAAATAAATGAGCAGGCTATACTTGCCTGTATGTAGCACAAAGGTTCTATATTTTTAGTAAATACCATGTTCTTAACGAAGGAAAATCAATGCCAACGTCAACATCCACTGCCTCTGCACAGGTTTACCGGATGAAAACCGTCGAGCATATGTGCCCGTTCGGTTTGAAAACGGTTGATCTACTCAAGCGTAAAGGCTTTAAGGTCGACGATCATACCTTAACGTCTCGTGATGAAATCGATGCTTTCAAAACAGGAAAACGTCGACACGACGCCCCAGGTGTATATCGGTGACCAACGTATCGGTGGCTATGAAGAGCTGCGCAAACATCTGGGAATGAGCGTTCCCAATGCAAAAGAAACCACTTACCGGCCGGTGATTGCCATTTTGCTACTGCGCTGCTGATAGGCTTGGCGATTAGCTGGGCGACCCAAGGCACACTGTTTACTGCACGCATGCCGGAGTTCGCCGTTGCTACGGCGATGGTGCTGCTGGGCTTGCAGAAACTGCAAGATGTCGAAAGTTTCAGCAGTATGTTTTGAATTACGACCTTTTGGCCCAGCGCTACGTGCCCTACAGCTATTTTACCCTACGCCGAGACACTTGCAGGCATTTTAATGCTGGCCGGAGCATTGATTTGGCTGGCAGCCCCACTGGCGCTATTTGTCGGTACGGTGGGGCGGTTTCCGTGTTTAAAGCCGTGTATATCGATAAGCGTGAGCTGAAGTGCGCCTGCGTCGGTGGTAACAGCAATGTGCCGTTGGGTTTTGTGTCACTAACCGAAAACCTCGTGATGATCGCTATGGGACTGTGGATGCCGTTGCGGATGTTGTTGGGGTAAGACCCGTACTCTTACGCCAAACCATGATATAGGTCAGTTAAATGACTGAACCATATTCAGGTTACGTTCAGCTAACTCAACCACACTTGGTGTTGAACTTATCCACACTGGCCTAAGGCGGTGAACACGCACGCCTTAGGCTTAATCCATAGGAGTGTTTGCATGGCTGACCAGGATAGAACGCCACATTACGAAGAAGGAAGCCTCTCACTAATCGGTGCCGTAGCACTTGGCACTGGAGTAATGATCGGCGCAGGAATCTTTGCGTTAACTGGACAGATGGCGGAAATGACCGGCCCTCTATTTCCCCTAGCCTTTTGGCTGCCGCGGTCATTGTCTCTTTCAGCGCTTACTCTTACGTCAAAATGTCCAATACTTACCCATCTGCCGGGGATTGGCATGTATTTGCAAAAGCGTATGGCTCAACGCTCCCCACCGCTTTCCATGCGCTATTGATGTATTTTTCCATGGTGATTGCGCAGAGCTTTTGGCGAGAACTTTCGGTTCTTACACGCTGGAGCTATTTGACCTGGGTGATCGCGCTGTGTTTGTGCCACTACTCGGTGTGGGCTTATTGCTCGCGGCTTTTGATCAATTTATCCACCAACAAGTTGATTGAAACAGTTGCCTCGGTGCTGGGCTTCATCAAAATTGGCGGCATCATCGTGTTTGGTGTTGTCGGTGTTTTATTGCAGATTCTATCGACATGGGTACTGGCGGGGATGCGCCATCCCCAACCCTCTCAGGCTTCTTGGGCGCGACGGCGCTAGGTATTTTGGCTTTCAAAGGTTTTACGACCATTACCAATAGTGGCTCGGAGCTGAAAACCCAAAGCGCAACCTGGGCAAGGCCATCATGATCTCCATCGCGCTATGTGTAGTCATCTATGCGCTTGTGGGCTTTGCGGTGGCCAGCAATCTTTCCTTGTCTGAGATTATCGAAACTCAAGACTATTCGCTGGCGGCAGCGGCTCGGCCCGCACTTGGTGAAGCTGCCGTTGGCTTTACCGTTGTTTTAGCCATGCTAGCCACAGCAGGCGGGATCATCGCCAGTGTTTTCGCCGTATCACGCATGCTAGCCATGCTGACTGAAATGAAATTGGTTCCACACCGCCACTTCCATATGCCAGGTAGCCTGCAAAAGCACACGTTGGTGTACACCATTGTGTTTGGCTTAATCTTGACTGCGTTTTTGATCTTAGCCGTATCGCGGCGCTCGGCATTATTTTTACTTGATCATGGATATCGCTATCCATTGGGAGTGCTGCGCCATCTCAGGAAAAGTGTGGGCGCTAACGCGGTTATTCCAAGCATTGCCATTCTGCTAGATGTCCTCGTATTGAGTGGCTTTGTTTGGGTAAAAGCCACTTCAGATCCACTGGTACTTATCGTTGCCGCCGGATTGATGGCCGTGCTGCTCATCGGCGAATGGCTATTTCTTGCCAAGCGCAACAATTCAGCCGATAGCGAACAGTTTCATTCCCACTAACCACAACTGTACATGTGAACCGCCCCGGCTTTACCGGAGACTCCATATCTTGAGAGGATGGCGTCATTAACTCACCAAAACGATATTCCCGGAAGTCCGGGAGCGGGTGTTCGATTAGTCATTGAACAGCAATGGGAATACCTATCCAAGTGGGCAGCAATCTGCTCCATTGCTAGTAAGTTAGGCTGCACACCAGAGACCTTGAGAGCCTGGTGCAAACGCACAGAACTCACGCAGGAAAACAGCTCGGTTAACCTGTCTGAACATGAACGACTCAAGCAGCTAGAGCGTGAAAACACCGAATTGAAGCGTGCCAAGGAAATTCTCCGTAAGGCGGTTGCTTTTTCGCCCAGGCGGAGCTCGACCGCAAACCCAATTGATGGTGTCATTTATCGACGAGCATCGTGCTCAGTTCGGGGTCGAATCGATTTGTAGTCAGCTGCCAATCGCCCCATCGAAGTATTACCACCACAAGGCACTTTGAAGCCGATCCTGAACGACGAGCAGAGCGATATCGGCAGGATGCGTTTCTTACGGCTGAGATTCATCGGGTATGGGAGGAAGATTTCTGCGTTTACGGTGCTCGTAAGGTCTGGCGGCAACTCCACGTTAATGTTGCTCGCTGCACCGTAGAACGGCTCATGCGCCCTAATAAGCTTTGGGTGGCCGATTTTACCTACGTCGCCACCTGGTCTGGCTTCGTTTATGTTGCGTTCGTTATCGATGTTTACGCACGATGTATCGTGAGTTGGCGTGTAGCGACGTCGATGAAAACGGGACAGGTACTGGACGCCCTGGAGCTAGCTCTGTGGGCACAAAACACATACGAGGGTTGATCCATCATAGTGATCGGGAAGACAATATCCCTCGATTCGCTATACAGAGCGTATGGCTGACGAGGGTATCGATGCCTCAGTCGGCACCACCGGCGACTCCTACGACAATGCACTGACCGAGACCATCATCGGCCTATTCAAAACGGAGGTGATTCACCATCGTGGCCCATGGAAGGGGCTGGATACCGTTGAGTATGCCAGGCTGGAATGGGTTGACTGGTTCAACAATCGCCGACTACAGGAACCCATCGGAAACGTTTCACCAGCAGAACGAGAAAGGACGTATTGTCGTCAACTGGAGGAGTCGGGTGAAGCAGCCTGACTCAAACAAACCGGTCTCCAGAATAACCGGGAGGTTCATCCCGGGTTACTCGCTTTGAGAATAGAAATACCGGCCCCAGTCATGGGCGCAAGCACACCGAGCTTGATGAGTAGCGGTCTGCAGTTCATCTTCCTAGTAGTTATAAACAGACACCTCAACTGTGCCAGTCCATGTTGTCACAGCGCCATGTAGTTCATGGCAAACACGGTGTAGATACGAACTGAATGTGCTTCTCTGGAAACCGGTGCAGCGCCTGCCAACTGATTGGACAACAACGGCATGCATAATTATCGAGGCAACGAGTGTTGCTATCTACTTTTGATCCACACAGCCTATGACAACGCGGTAGCAATAAAACATCGACGGCTTAACACAGGCGAAAGGGGCGGAACTGCCGCGCCACACCCAAGAGGACATTGTATTACCAGTTGAATAGGAAGCGCCTTGACTTCAGGTGGCCAGTTGAGGCGCTGGTCTAAACACCATGAATGCTCACCCGCCATCTATTAGGTAGCGTTGCACTCAGAGCCTGCACCCACCTTGCGGTTTATTACTTTTGCACCATGTTTTAGGCAGCATATTCAGTTTGCATTCAGGTTTGATATCTACACTTGTATAAATGCGCTGCTTCAGCCTGCTACGTTGTAATTTACGGCAAGGATTTGCTGGCTAATGACGCGAGGGATTCGCATGGAACTGTTGACTCTGCTTATTGTTTTATTACTGAGCTTAGGCGCCGGCCTGCTAGTGCAGTGGCTGCCTATGCGCCACCAGCCGATAGCCACCTACCCGCAGCGCGCGCCTTTTCTAGGCGGTGGTACGCCAGATAGCCACGCCTGGAGCCGCTATCACGTCCGCTATTATCCCATGACGCTGCTGCTGATCGCCTTCGAAATGGAGATGATGTTCATGTATCCATGGGCGGTTGTCTTCGTAGAGAGGGCATGATGGCAGTAATGGAGATGGGCATGTTCCTGGCCATCCTGTCGGTTGGCATTGTTTACGCCTGGCGTGAGGGGTATTCAAGTGGCAGTGAACTGGCTACGGAAACTCGCTTCGCATAAGCGGGCTCCCGTATTTCCTGTGCTGGGCAAGCAGGGCGATAAAGCGCTGCGGTACCTCGCGCTATCGCCGGAAATCGAACTGGTCGATTCGCCACGCCACGCCAGTGTGTTGCTGATTGCGGGGAGGTTCCGGCTGATAGATTAGAGCCTCTACGTCGTGTTCACGATCAGTTGCCTGATCCTTTCACTACGCTGTGGTTTCGTAACGAACCGTGGCCTCATCTTGAAAACGTGGATCGGATCGATGATCTCACCGATTTACCTGCGGCCCTAACCAAAGCACATCGTGAACTGATGACAGGCCAGCGTGACAGTGGATGCCGCATCTTGTCGGATAGACCGCCCAATCCTTGGAAGGTGAAGGAGACTTCGGCCAAGGTGGCGAAGGCATGATGGGTGGAGTGCCCTACGGGCGGCCCATGGCCATGAATATGCAGGAAGATATCAGCGATGGTTTGACGCTGGATTCGCTGACTTTTCGGCTCGGGCCGTTCTTCATGGCATTTCCGCCCGGCATGGCAGCGGAGGTTACGTTGCAGGGGATCTGGTTCAGTCATGGGAAACGCAGTTGGAGCCGTATCCGCAACGCCTCGACGCGGTGTTTTCAACGCTCGGAAGCACCCGTCCCCATCGCCGAGATTGAGCTCGCACGGGCCCGTCATCATCTGCAGCGCCTGTACCATGCGCTGCATCTTGCTGGGCTGGAAGCACTCAGCCTAAGTTCCTTGCGCCTGGCACACGGTTTGTCGACATCAAGCACGCTAGATGGGCTACGTCGACGCCTGGTTCGCAGTGGCTTCTTTCATCTGGCTGCTGTAGGCGGTGGTGTGCTCAATACAGAGCAGGCCCGACAGTTTGGCGGGCCTGCCGCTCGTGCTGCCGGGCTGGCTGATGATTTGCGTTCACACGATGCCGGTTATCGCCGTCTAGGGTTTTCCCCGTATGCCAGGACGGAGGAGGAGTCTCGGCCCGTTGGAAGCAAATCTTGGACGAAGTCGAACAATCCTTAATGTTGGCACGCCAGGCCGAACGGGATGAGGTGTACACGAACGATGTGGATTGCATCGAGACGCCACGGGGCCGTGGGACGAACAGCCTCCGAAGATGCTAGCGCGATTCTTGACGAGATCTTACCAGGCCTGGGTGGGGCGATGCACTGGCTACTATTGCTAGTCTGGATATAGCGGCGGTAGCCGATAGAGGGCGGAACACAGTCGCCTGGTGAGTCACGGGCAGTGCAGGAGGTTCGGGTAATGTTGTTAAGTGAGCTGTTCCTGCCTGTACTGATGGTGATGTTCATGCTGACTGTCGGCGCCTACGTCGTGGCGGTGCTTGATCGGCTTATTGCCGGTGCATTCGGCGCCCCTCAGGCAGGCCGTGTCTGGCTTGCTCCCATGGCCCGAGGGGCTTGGCTGATGACCCAACACGCCAATGCCACCGAAGCACCGGACTGGCAGGCCTGGCGGCTGGCGCCGGCACTGTATTTGGCGTTGGCTGCAATCGGACTGGCCGTGGTGCCGTGGTCGGAGTCGCTGGTCGCCACTGACTTGGTCACCAGCGTGGTGCTGTGGGGCAGCGTGGAAGCATTAGCGACAGTGGTTATCTTCTTGCATGGCTGGTCGGCAAACGCGCTGCTGGCACTCATCGGCGGCTACCGTTATGTGGCGCTAGGGCTCTCTTACATCCTGATCAGCATGTTTGTGCTAATTGGCGTGGCATTGCCGGCCGAATCGCTACAGTTCACCCAAGTGGTCGCCTCGCAAGAAGCGCTGTGGAATGTCATACGCCAACCGCTGGGGTTGCCATTGTTCCTGATTGTCGGCCTAGGCATGACCTTCTGGGGCCCGCTCAACCTTGCTGATTCGAAGGACCTGGCTGGAGGAACGGCTTCTGAGATCTCTGGGCCACCTCGGCTGGTCTGGGATGTGGCTCGGGCGGCCATGTTGGTTGCTTTCAGTGGTGTGGCAGCAAGTGCTTTTAGGTGGCTGGATGGGACCTTGGCTACCCGGTCCGTTATGGATGGCCATCAAGATGCTGGCAGTGCTACTCGTGTTGCTATTGCTTGGACGGGTACTGCCGCGTATTGCCCTGAGCGCTGCGTCACCTTGATGTGGGTGGTGCTGTTACCACTGTCGTTTATCGACCTGGTGTGGGCTGGCATAGGGGCGCTGCTATGAATCACGGCATTGGCATTGATATCACGTTTCTATCATTGGCCACGCTCGCGGTGGTCACCGGATGGCGAGTGTTTCGTACCGATTCCATGGTACGCGCCTCCTTTCCTGCTGGTGTCGTTCATCGCCGTAGGCGTGATCATGATTCTGCTGGCAGCGGAATACCTGGGCGTGGCGATGTTCTTCATGATGGCTGTGGAGATGACGGTCATGGCGCTGTTCATGGTCATGTTCATGATGAATCCTGCCGGCCTTAACCCGATGAATATGGTTCACCAGGAACGTATCGCTATCGGGGCGGGGATTGTCGGCTTCCTGGTATTGGGCGCCATGGCGCTATTGGCTGCCTTTCCTGACCAGCCGGTCTCGGCAGACCTTGAGCCAGTTAGATCCCTAGGCAATGAGATGCTTGGTGACTCGATGCTGATCTTCGAGTCGGCGGGCATCGTGCTTTAACCACCATGATCGGCGTGGTGGTGTTGTCGAGTCATCGGGGCCGCTATGGGGCGGCTGCAGTGGGTTCGCTACCGCCGGGGCTGGAGCCGGGTGGCGACCCGGCGGGTAAGCTCGAGGAGGACGAAGAGGAAGAGAGTGGTGGTCATCAACACCATCATCACCACTGACCAAGCAGACAGATAGGCAGGGAGGCTTGCATGACACTAACCACACTTTGCTATTGGCAGCGGCACTGATTGGCATCGGGATTTATGGTGCGCTTTCCAGCAATCGTTCGTGATGCTGATGATGGGACTGGAACTGATCCTCAATGGCGTCATGCTCGCCGCGGTGGCGTTCTGGGCCTTTAGCGGGGCTGGGGCGCCAGAAGGGCAACTGCTGACGATCATTGTTATGGCGGTGATGGCCATTGAGATGGCCATGGGATTTGCTTTGGTAGTAGCCGTCTTCCGCGGTAAGCAGGCCGACATGACCGAGTCACTGACCGGGTTGAAGCACTGATGTTGTGGTTTGTTCCTCTTTTCCCACTGCTTGCCGCCCCGGGATGTATTGGCTTGGCAAGCGCTTGTCCGCTAGGGATAGTGGTCGAGCCGTGTTGGGCCTGATGGGGCGGCAGTCGCTGTCGTTACCCTGCTGCTCGCGAGTGTGGCGCTCATGGGGACTGGGGTGGTGCCTATCGCTGGAGCTCACGGATCGTCCTGTCGGTTGGGATGACACCAGCGAGCGCTGTATTTGCCATCGTCGTGCCACTGATCGCTACACTGATCATAGCCTATAGCGCCTACCATGAGTCTGAGCCCGTCAGTGAGGGCGTGCCAACGCGTCCACCCGTCAGGTTGGTCGCTCTGCTGACGGCATTTGTCGGGGCGATGGAGCTTCTCGTGCTGGCTGAGGATCTGGTGACCCTGCTGATCGCCTGGGAGCTGGTCGGGGCCTGTTCATGGGCACTGATTGCCCACGAGTGGCAAGAGGGCGACAACCTGCGGGATGCCGCCTGGGCGTTCCTGGTCACTCGCTTCGGGGATCTGGGGCTGTACATTGCAGCGGCGGCAGCGTTTGCCGGCACTGGCTCGTTTGCCTTTGCTGACCTGTCCCAACTCGATGGGTGGCTACTGGATGTGTTTGTTGCCGGCGCCGTGTTGGCTGCAGCGGCCAAGTCCGCCCAGGTTCCCTTCTCGCCATGGTTGTTTGCCGCCATGTCCGGGCCAACACCGGTGTCGGCATTACTCCACGCGGCGACCATGGTCGCCGCAGGTATCTATCTGGTGATTCGGCTGCATGCGGAGATGGCTGCCGTTGCCTGGTTTGGGCCGGTTGCCATCACGTTAGGCTTGGCCACCGCCCTGGCAGGGGTCGTGGCCTATCTGCAAAGGCATGCCAAGAAGCTGCTGGCCGCCTCGACATCGGCTCAGTATGGCCTGATGTGGTTAGCGGTAGGGGCAGGCTTTCCCGGTGTCGCCCTGGTGCACTTCGTCACACACGCCTTCACGAAAGCGGCTTTGTTCCTAGCAGCCGGCATTGCCGAACGTCATGTCGGCAGCTACTCGCTAAATACGATGCGCCTCGGGCGACTGCTTCCGGGGATTGCAGTGGCGACCATGGTGGCCAGTCTGGCGCTGGCAGGGTTATCCCGCTGGGGGCATCCTGGAGCAAGGAGAAGATCATTACTGCTGCTGGCCATCAGGCGTCCTGGCTGGCCGTGATCGCCGCCATCGCTGGTGGGCTCAGCGCGTTGTATGCAACACGCTTTCAGTTGCTCGCATTTGGACGAGGTCTGCATGGCCCCACGAAAACTGCCCCATCACAGCCAGGGCACTCCTCGGTTGAGGCCGGCTCGCTCTACCTGCTTTCGGCAGGCACGCTAGTGCTATCTCTGCTCTGGTGGCCCGGTGTGGGAAACGACCTTGCTAACCTGCTATCGATCCAGCTTCCCAAACCAAACTGTGGGAACTGATCCTGTCGCTACTGCTGGTGGCGCTAGGCATTGGCGCTGGGTTTTGGGCGGTGCGCCGAGAGGGTCGAATCAGAGCCGACAGAGCGAGACGCATGCTGCTATGGCGAACTGGTTTGGCCTGCCAGCTCTGGCAGAGCGGGGATTTCTACCTTCATGAGGTTCAGCCATGGCCTGGCACGTTTCGATGATCGCGTAGTGGATGCTGGATTACGGGGCCGCGGGTAAGTGCTGCGATATCCTTCAGCCATGGCCTGGCACGCTTCGACGATCGAGCTGTAGATGCTGGCATCCGCGCCAGCGCCCGTTTTGGCGTGTGGCTGGCCAAGGTCAGTGATCGACGTGGCGAAGGGGCATTCGATGGCGCAACGAGCCTACTAGCGAGAGGCGTTGACTGGGCGGGCCAAGTAGCGCGGCAGGCCCATACCGGACAGACGCATCATTACTACACCGGTATCGCGGCAGGGTTCGCCGTAATTTTATAATCTTGGGCATAGGAGCACTCCTTTGATTCTCACCGCAACCTTGGGCCTTCCATGCTGGGAGCTCTCGTACTCGCCGTTTCACGCCGTTGGACAGAGACCACGGCTCGCCTGTTTGCTGTGGGGTTTCCCTATTGCCTGTATTACTGCTGGCCTGGGCTTGGCTGCAGTTCGATACCCAAGGCGCACTATTTCAATTTGTCGAAGAGGTGCCTTGGGTACCCAGCCTGGGCATGGCATACCGGCTAGGCGTAGACGGCATCGCGCTGGCTATCGCGACGATGAGTTCCTTGGTCTTCGCTGCCAGTATTGCCTATCCCATTAACACGCAGAACCAGCCTCGGCAGTACTACGCTTGGATGCTCTTTCTGCAGTCCGTGTCGCTTGGCGTCTTCCTCTCATTGGACCTGCTGCTCTTCTATGTCTTTTCGACCTGAGCCTGGTGGGGATGTTTTCCTGATCGGCCGCTGGGGCACGGTCAGGCCCAGCATTCAGCATTCAAGTTCTTTCTTTACACTTTCTGTGGTTCGCTACTGTTGTTGCTGGCATTCATCGGGCTTTATCTATCAGTCGAGCCACACACCTTTGACATGCGAGTGCTGATCGAGCAGCAGCCATTGGCGGGAGCGGGTGTGTCTGCTGGCCTCATATTTCTCGCCCTCATGCTCGGCTTCGCCATCAAGACTCCCATCGTGCCCGTGCATACCTGGTTGCCCCAAGCGCATGTCGACGCTCCCGGACCGGCCTCGGCAGTTCTCGCCGGGTGCTGCTCAAGATGGGCACCTACGGGATTCTGAGGATTCCGTACTCAATGATGGGGAGACCTTTGCCCGCTACGCTCTGATTATCGCTCTCTTTGCTGTGGTTTCTATTCTCTATGGTGCCCTCGTGGCATTTGGCCAGGGAAATTTGAAACGACGCATTGCCTATACCTCTATCAATCATATGGGCTACACGGTGCTAGGGATCGCCGTGGCTGGCGCCTTGTTCCAGGATGCGGTATATGCCCGCGAGATGGCACTGATAGGGGCCACGGTAGAGATGGTGGCACACGGACTGATTACCGGGGCGCTGTTTCTGATCTGCGGCTCGTTCTGGCAGCGCACCGAGGAATACGATTTGGATAGCTATGGTGGGCTGCTCCGACAGGCACCGCTATTGGCAACGTTCGCCATACTCGCCTCGTTTGCCAGCCTGGGGCTTCCTGGTCTGGCCGGCTTCGTGGCGGAGTTCCATATCTTTGCCGGCACCTTTGCCGTCTACCCTTGGCTCGCTGTCATTGGTGTGCTGGGCATTCTGATCACGGCAGCGTTGTTTCTGCAGATGCTGCAAAACTGTTCTTCGGGGCGATGCCGCAGCGATGGGCGAAGTTTGACGATCTACGCCCAGCTGAGTGGGGTGTGCTCGGGGTGCTGTCGGCAGGCTTCGTGATCATTGGTATTGCGCCGCAGTTCCTGCTGACCCTCATAGAGGCTTCAGCAACGCTGTTGGTAGGAGCCCGCTGATGCCTATTGGTGATGTGTTGCCGGAAATCAGCCTGACGCTCGGTGCTGTGATTATCGTATTGTTCGCGGCTTTCGCCCGACAACACCAGCATGTCTGGGCGGCTGTACTGGCGTTGCTCACGATTGGGCTTTGTATTGGGTTGACCTTTACGCAGTGGGATGGACCGCCGAGGCTGACGTTCTCGGGTGTGTGGGCCCTGGACGGCATGGCACTCTCCAGCAAACTAGTCGTGTTGATTGCCGGCGCGCTGGTTATTGCCATGTCCCCTGAGTGGATGCAGACCGATCGCCGCCATGCCGAGTATTACGCATTGATGTTGTTCGCGCTGTTGGGTGTGATCATGATGGCGTCAGCCAGTGACACCATGGAACTGGTCGTCGGTGTGTTGCTGTCGTCGGTGGCCAGCTATCCGCTGGCTGCCTATCACCGCACCTGGGCACCCGCCCTGGAAGCTGGCATGAAGTATTTTCTGATGGGAGCCTTGACCAACACTTTACTGACGATAGGCGTTGTCGTGTTGTTCGGCCTGACTGGTAACACAGGCTATCCAGAAATCGCACAAAACTTTCCGTAGGTCACGACAGCCTGGCGCTAACCATCGCCACTGCCTCTATCATACTGGGCTTGTCCTTCAAGCTGGCGGCTTTTCCGGCCCACGCCTGGATGCCGGATGTAGCCCAAGGTTCCCCGGCACCGGTGGCAGCCTTCTTGACCGTAATTCCCAAGATTGGCGCTGCCGTCGCATTGGCCCGTTTCGTGTCATTAATGCCGCCGGATGTCGCCTGGCGAGCGATTGTGGCTCTGATCTCGGTCACGACCATGACGCTGGGTAACGTGGCTGCCCTTCGACAGACAGATGTACGGCGCCTGCTGGGTTGGTCATCGGTTTCCCAGTCCGGCTATGCCTTGATGGCGATCGTGGTAATGGGAACAAGCGACCAGGCTCTACCGGCGCTGGTGTTCTTTTGGCCAGCTACGCCATTGCTAACTTGGCGGCTTTCGCTGTGGTCACCTATCTGAGAGGGCGCACTGCACTGGAGAGCTATCAGGGCTAGCCAGACAGGCACCTATTGCCACAACGATACTAATCGCTTCGCTACTTTCTTTAGTGGGTATCCCGCCGCTGATCGGTTTTGGCAAACTCATGTTGTTCAGCGTCACGATTGAGGGGATACGCTTGGCTGGCATTCGTGGCTGCCGCCAACACCGTTGTCTCGCTGTTCTATTACCTGCGCATCGTGGCGCGGATGATGTTTAGCGATACCCGACCCACTGTGCATGTACTGGTGGGCCAGTGGGCACGAACCACCATGATCGTGTCTGGCTTGCTGTTGATTGTCGGTGGGCTTGGTGCAGAAATGCTAATGGAGTTCACGGATTCGATAGGCTTTGTGCGTTAGGCCTGGCCTGCCGAATCAAGCTAAACGGAGTAATACTTAGAGGGAGTTATTTATGTCACCTATTCAAGATTTAACTATCGAAACAATCGATAGCATTCATACCAAGGAGTGGCTGCGTGCGTACCAGCGGGTTCGTGCCGCCACCGACGCAATTGCGAACCTCTGCATAAAGAAGATTACATGGTGCAGAGCATGCCGGACGTCAGTCCCCGAAATGGCACATCGCCCATGTCAGCTGGTTCTTCGAAGCCTTCATCCTCAAGCCGTTTCACCCCAGCTACCAGACCCTCGACCCGCATACGATTACCTTTTCAACTCTTACTATGAGACCCACGGTACGCCGTTTCCTCGTCCTGAACGCGGCATGATTTCGCGCCCCACAGTGGATGACGTCTATCGCTATCGCGCGCACATTAATCAGGCCATGGAAGAATTGCTCAACGACCCTCCGCAAGAACACCTGCAGGAGATTCTCCATCGTCTGGAGCTTGGGTTGCCTCACGAGCAGCAACATCAGGAACTGCTATTCATGGACATAAAGCATATCCTGGCCCAGAACCCGCTCTGCCCAGTCTATCGAGGTGATCTTGTGTCGGCACCCGCCCATGAGGTCGGTGAACTCGGTTGGCACGCTTATCCAGCCGGCGTGCGGCAGATAGGTCATGATGCCAACGATAGCCGTTTTGCCTACGACAACGAAATGGGGCGTCATCGTCAATTCATTGAGGCTTTCCAGATCGCTGACCGTCCGGTTACCAATGGTGAATTTCTCACGTTCATGCAGGCGGGGGATACGACAAACCTGACTATTGGCTGTCGGATGGCTGGGCCACGGTCAAGGCGGAAGGCTGGAAGGCGCCACTTTACTGGGTCGAGCGGGACGGCGTCTGGCATCACTATACGTTAAGCGGGCTGGTGCCAGTGGACGTGAATGCGCCGGTTTGCCATGTCAGCTTCTACGAGGCCGATGCCTATGCCCAATGGGCCGGCGCACGCCTACCTACTGAGGCCGAGTGGGAGGCGGTGGCTCAACATGTCCCCTGCATGGCAACTTCGTCGAACAAGGCCATCTTCAGCCGGTCGCGGCTGCCCCGGCGGATCCAGCGAGGGGCCGAGGCAGATGTTCGGTGATGTTTGGGAGTGGACCGGCAGCGCCTATCGGCCCTATCCAGGATTTCGCAAGTTGCCGGGCAGCTTAGGTGAATACAACGGCAAGTTTATGTCGGGGCAGATGGTGCTTCGAGGTGGCTGTTGTGCCACCCGGAAGACCATATCCGCACGACCTATCGTAATTTTTCCCACCTCATGCCCGTTGGGCATTTTCCGGATTCCGTCTTGCTAAGGAGAGCTAATCATGAGCCTGGCCGTACAATTCCACGACTTGCACCCGTCCCCAGCCTCAACATCGCTTCGCGATGAGATACTGACGGGATTCAGAGCCGATCAAAAGTTCGCCTCGCCAAAGTTCTTTATGATCAGCGTGGTTCTGAGTTATTTGATCAAATTTGTGAGCAGCCAGAATACTACCCGACACGGACCGAGGAGGCGATCCTCGCGGAGGCCGCCGATGATATAGCCGAGATAGCCGGGCATGAAGCGACGTTGATCGAGCTTGGCAGCGGGCGAGCCGTAAGGTACGACTTCTACTGGAAGCCATGCGTCCTAGCAGTTACCTGGGAATCGACATCTCGCGGGATTTTCTGCTCGACAGTACACGACGACTAGCGGCGGATTACCCATGGCTTGAAGTGCATGCCGCCTGTGCCGATTTCTGTTGCAATATGGCCTTACCGGACGGGCTATGCTGCGAAAGACCGGTCGGTTTTCCTGGTTCAAGTATCGGTAATTTCGACCCCAAGCCGCTGAAGATTTTCTTCGTGGACTGCATTCTTTGTTACCCACCGGCAGCGGATTGTTGGTAGGAGTCGACTTGGTTAAGGATAAGCCGACCCTTGAAGCCGCCTACAACGATGCAGCGGGTGTGACGGCAGCATTCAACCTAAATCTATTGGAACGGCTACGGCATGAGCTGCACGCTAAAATCGATCCCGCCAATTTTGTCCATCATGCGTTCTTCAACGAAGCACACTCTCGTATTGAGATGCATCTGGTCAGTCAGTTACCTCAAGTCGTCACTATTGAAGGGGAGCGCTTCAGTTTTCTGGAAGGCGAGACAATCCACACTGAAAACTCGTATAAATACACGCTCGAGGGGTTTCAGGCGTTGGCGGGACGTGCGGGATTTGAGGCGCTCTCGTCCTGGACCGATGCGAATAGCTTGTTTAGCGTCCACTACCTGACGCGTGCCTAGGGGACACTGATAGCGCGGCCACTACAACTCCACATTAAGCGCTGATAGGGAAGGCCAAGGACAGGCCAATCCCGGAGTACACATAAGGGGTCGCGCCAGTTCGCGGTGTCACTTCGGCGCTGAGGGTAGCCACCTTGAATTGAGGGGCGCGCTTAAGGACCATTCCTTCGTAGCAGATAGCTGCAGTGATGCCGGTGGTCGTGGTACTTAGCAGTTCTCGGCCGGTTTCGATGGCACGCATGCGTGACATCTGGAAGGGCAGGTGAGGGCCGAACCAAGCATTGTTGCTGACATTTACTAGTAACTGCGCTTCGGACAGAAGTTCTGTGACTTCGGCACCAAGACCGCTTCGTAGGAGATGAAGACCCTAAGGGCGCCTCTGATGCATTAAGAACGTGTGCTTGCCTTCCCGGTATGAAAACAAACATGGCCGCCCGAGCACGTCGGGGACCGAACCCAAGAAGTCTCGAAACGGAACATATTCACCTAATGGCACCAAGTGCGTTTGTAGTAGAAGCCTGAGAGATGGGAGGGCTCACCACCACATTTTAGATACGACCCTCCGCTTCGCATATCGGGACGCCAATCAGTAACAAGTTGCCTGCCTGCTCGGCTAACGCCTCAAGCTCAGCAAGATATTCATTAGCCTGGTTATATCACATCGGGGTTGCTGCTTCTGACCAGATCCCGATGTCGGTCCCGAGGGCAAGGTACCGTGGCTTTTTCGAGCACTACGCTTACTTATTAGCACTAGGGAAACACTACAAAACCGCCTGAGCTTGCAGGTAGTCATCGTCAGGGAATTGGTATCTAGCTTTTGTCACCGTCTGCCAAAGCTGCCCTATGAATAGAGTTCTTCGCTGTGCTAGCGCAAGAAAAGCCTTGCTGCGCAAATTGTCGACTAGCGTACCCTCCATCAGTGACGGAAACCGCTGTAAACCGACGGCCGGCTTCCCGCGTTCACGGCCTATTAGCTTCACGGAGCCCGCCCGGCTCGTTCAGACCAGACTAATCGTTATGCTTTTACCAAATAAAATTCCAACACGCGCGCGCCGCAACGGCTCACCGATCAAGACGATCAGCCCGACCCCAACCGCAATGGCGAGCATATCGGAAGGTATCAGCTTGAAACCGCCTAAGGCGATCAGCAAAGCTGTGGCCGCAGCCGGCGGGTGCGAGGCCTTAAGTAGCTGCTGAACGAGCAGGCAAATTCCCATCGCGATGGCCGATGCGACGACGCGCGACAGGGCATGGTCTGGCTCGACAGCACCGATGCCCATACGAGGAGCCGGTTAAGCTGTGTACTCAATCGGCAAGGAGTGTCGGTAGACGTCATTTGTCCACGGACACGGGTGGCTGATCAAAACATTAATCACATGCTACAGGCCTCGCGCGCTAGGTAGCCCACGCGAGAATATAACGTTCACGTTCATCGCGCCCGCCTTTACCAAGGGGTGACTCCCCATTGCTATGCCATAACCCACCATTGTTATCTAGTGTCAGCGCTTCAATACGTGCGGCAATGCCCAATGCAGCCTCTTGTGGACTGATCAATCCACCAGAATTAACCATGCGTGTTTTCACATAGCTGGGATGAAGGTGAGCCACGGCAATACCCAACGACCTCAAGTCCATCGCCAACGATTTACCAAACGCATTGAAAGCAGCTTTAGAGGCTCGGTAACCTAGCACCCACCGGAGTCGTTATCCGCTAGTGAGCCCATGTGGCTAGTGATATTAGCGAACTTGCTACCCTTTTAAGATTTGGTAGTAGCGCTTCCACTACTCGCTGTGGCGCATAGACGGTGATTTCTATCTGCTCGCGGATACTATCGAAATCAACACCACCTAGTAACTCATCGCGAAGCAGTCCGCGTTGTTAATTAATAGATCTACCTCTTGGCCATTAAGCGCCTCGACCAGCCGGGCGACGTCGCCAGGCCGGGTGTCATCAATGCCCTCATTCACCTGATCGGCCTCGCGATCTAGTTCTTCCGACGACTGGCGGCAGGCACCGAACACTCGCCATCCAGCATCAAAATAGTGTTCTGCGAGCACCAAACCTACACCGCGGTTGACACCCGTAACGACAACTGCCGATTTCATTTTGTCCCTCGCTTCCTTTCCTAATGTGTCCTACCAAGCCTAGGTGATAATAGCGCTACTGACCTGGAATAACCCACAAGACGTGCCCTTAATATACATTCAATCCCTTGGTTAAACTTGTGCAACCCAAGGCTTCTTGACTATGTTTCAAGTTATGTATGCGAATCGACACAGAGGTAGAGCTGCATATTAAAAATAAAGAATTCATGGAGGAATGCCCATATGAGCCAGCCGTGCACGATCATTTTCGATGGAGAAGAAATAAGAGGCATCGCCGATGAGCCATTGATCGACTTTCTAGAAGGTCATGGCATCGCTTTGCCAAGTGTTTGTTATCATCCCTCGCTAGGGGCGATTGAAACCTGCGATGCCTGCTGGGTCGAAGTCAATGGAGAGCTAAAACGAGGCTGCGCGCGTACCCAAGAAGGGATGCAAATTTCCAGCCGTGATCCACAGGCTGTTGCAGCACGCCACGAAGGAATGGATCGCCTGCTTAGCAAGCATGAGCTGTACTGTACGGTATGTGAAAACAATAATGGCGATTGCAGCCTGCATAACGCAGTGGTGGAAATGGATATCCCCATTCAACGTTATGAGTTTCAACCTAAACCGCATGCTAAAGACACTACTAGTCCGTTTTATACCTACGATCCTGACCAATGCATTCTGTGTGGCCGTTGTGTCGAAGCGTGTCAGAACATCGAAGTCAATGAAACCTTAAGCATTGACTACGCCAGTGAAAACCCTCGCGTACTTTGGGATGGCGGCAAGGAAATCAATGATTCAAGCTGCGTTCATTGTGGACATTGCGTCACTGTTTGCCCTTGCAACGCACTGATGGAAAATAGCATGGATGAGCATGCGGGTCCGCTTACCTCCATGCCATGGTCACTTAAACGGCCGATGATCGAAATCGTCAAGAAAATCGAAACGACCATCAGCGCTAAGCCCATCACAGGGATTTCGGAAATAGATTCAGCTTGGCGCCAGCCCGGCATCAAACGCACTAAAACGGTCTGTACCTATTGTGGCGTCGGTTGCTCATTTGAAATGTGGACGCGCGATCGTCATATCCTCAAGGTTCAACCTTCCCTGACGCTCCTGCCAACGGTATTTCTACCTGTATTAAAGGTAAATTTGCCTGGGATTTCGTTAATAGCGAGAAACGACTGACCACTCCACTGATCCGTGAGAATGGCCGCTTTCGTGAAGCCAGTTGGGAGGAAGCATTAGATCTCGTAGCTCGCAGGTTGCTTGAAGTCCGCGACACGCATGGTTCTAACAGTCTGGGTTTTATTGGCTCAAGTAAGGCCAGCAATGAAGAAGCTTACCTAACTCAGAAAATCGCTCGTTTGATCATCGGCACTAACAGTGTCGATAACTCCTCGCGCTATTGCCAAAACCCGCCACTAAAGGCTTGTTTCG
Source organism: Vreelandella sulfidaeris (assembly GCA_007182875.1). Lineage (GTDB taxonomy): Bacteria > Pseudomonadota > Gammaproteobacteria > Pseudomonadales > Halomonadaceae > Vreelandella > Vreelandella sulfidaeris. The sequence continues at coordinate 98,578 of AP019515.1, forward strand.
CACTGTCGGCTACGGTGGAGACGCCGGTACCATCAAAGATATTGAGCAAGCTGAGGTGGTCGTGTTAGTGGGTAGCAATACGGCCGAAAACCATCCTGTGATTGCTTCAAAGATTAAAGCTGCGCAAAACTACGCGGCCAAAATTGATCGTCATGGACCCACGCAAGCACGAGATGGCCGAACGCGCTGATATTTTCTACGCCCCAATGCCAGCACTGACCTTATTTGGGCTTCGGCTCTGTCGCGTTATATGTTCGATAACCACTTAGCGGACCTGGATTTTCTGGGAAGATGGGTCAATAACGTGGAGGAGTACCGCCGCTCATTGGAGCCATTCACCTTGGATTTCGCCGAATTCAAGACAGGGATTTCAAGCAGGAGCTAATCAACACCGCCGAAATGATTGGCCGGGCAAAAACGTCTGCCTGCTGTGGGCGATGGGAATCACCCAGCACTCCACGGCTCGGATACTAGTACTGCACTTTCCAACTTACTACTGGTAACAGGTAATTATGGCAAGCCCGGCACTGGCGGTTACCCTATGCGTGGCCATAATAATGTGCAGGGTGCGAGCGATTTTGGCTGCCTACGCAATATGTACCCCGGCTATGATAAAGTCACCGATGAGAGCGCACGACAGCGCTGGGCTAAAGGCTGGGGCGTCGATCCGAGCCAGCTCTCTAATGAGGTCGGTGAAGGCAATTTCCTCATGGTGCAATCGGCCGACCAGGGCGATATCAAAGCGATGTATGTGATTGGCGAGGAAACTGCTTTTCCGATGCCAATACTCATAACGTACATTCCGCCTTTGAAAATCTTGATTTTATGGTGGTGCAGGATATCTTTTAAGCCGTACTGCGGAGTTTGCTGATGTAGTGCTGCCCGCCTGCCCTAGCGTTGAAAAGACGGAACATTTGTCAATACGGAACGGCGTATCCAACGCTTCTATGAAGTGCTGCCACCACTTGGTGACAGTCGTCCTGATTGGCGTATCCTTACCGACTTGGCCGCTCGTATGGGCCATGATTGGGGTTACACACCCTTCTCAGATTATGCAAGAGTGCGCCTCTATCTCGCCGATGTTCGCTGGCGTCACCTACGAACGCCTGGAGGGCTGGAAATCCCTGTCGTGGCCAGTAGCTGCGGATGGTACTGATACACCCTTCTGTATACCGATGGATTTCATACAGAAGACGGCAAGGCCAACCTTTTCCCGATGGAGTGGAAGGAGCCTGAAGAAGCTACCGATGCGGAATATGATTTATCACTCGATAATGGTCGGATACTTGAACAATTCCAAGGGGCCAATCAGACAGGCCGCTCGCAAGGCATCTGGGATCAGGCCCCGCATGGCTTTGTCGAAGTTAGCCCTGAACTTGCCGCCGAGCGGGGCATCAAGGAAGGCACTTGGGTACGGATTACTTCACGACGCGGCAGTATCGATTTCCCAGCGTTAATTACTGACCGTGTGGCTGGCAAGACCCTGTTCATGCCAATCCATTTCGGCAAGCCGGAGTGAACGCCTAACGGGCGAACATAACGACCCGTTGTACAAACGCCGGCCTACAAGGAGACAGCCGTCAAACTTGAGGTGCTCGACAAGCGCACAGAACCGCCACTACCCAGTACTAACTATCGCTTCGGGCGGCGCACGCTAATCAAGGCGTAGCGGTTGAGGTCAAGTGGATGCAAGAAGATTATCGGTTACCGCCCGCCCAGCAAACCAATCCGAGGAAAATGTAATGGCCGAACGAATCTCCCAGGACGTGACGCCGCCAAAGATAGCCCTGATGCTCACGAAGAGTTAGAGACCCTGCTTCAGACCCTACATGAGCATGGGGTGCTGCGCTTTACTAACGATATGGTGGCCGCCAATTCCGATATTATTCGTATCTTGGTTAACGGACTGAGTAAAGAAGGGTCTCTCAACGCTATTCAAAATATCTCGATCATGGCGATGACCTTGTCCTCCATCCCCGGATCGTTTTACCAAGTGATGTTCGCGATTAAGGAGGGATGGGCGAGGTCAGCAGCTATCATGGTAATGAAAAGAGTAGTGAAAAGAGTGACGCAAAGACCGCTGAAGAAACTGACAACAAAGAAGCACCAGGTATCCGCGGTCTGTATAAGCTGCTGCACGACGATGAACTCTGGCATGCCATCCAGCCACTACTGGCGGGGTTAAGAGCTTTCCGAGCGGCTCGACAAGCCTATCGACAAGCCAGTCACCGACTTTACCGGCAAGGCGACAGAGGGACCATAAACCACGAACACGCTGGTAAATGAGTGCCCAGACTAGGCTGAGCGTTTGTTGACGGCACTATTGGGCAACACATAAGAGGGTCCGAGAATCCGCTCCGAGCCTGAGTAAATATTAAAACGACCCTCGCGCAGAAATCCTACCAGTGTTATACCGAACTCTCTTGCCAGCCGCACCGCATAACTGCTGGGGCGGAAATCGCGCATACAACCGACACCCGCGCCATGATACATTTCTGAATGAGCTCGAAACTAGCTCGTCCACTTAGTAGCATGATGCGATCAGAAAGCGGCAGCTGATTATTCAATACTGCCCATCCATTCAATTTGTCCACCGCATTATGACGTCCAACATCTTCTCGTAATACCAGTAGTTGCCCACTGGTATCAAACAGGGCAGCGGCGTGTAACCCGCCGGTTTGCTCGAAGAGTGTTTGATGCTTGTGTAGCTCTGCTGGCAACGAAGAGCAGTTGTCGACTCAACTGATTGGAAAATGCTAAAGGTGGCAGCCCTGCATAGCCTCAAGATTCAGCTTTTCTTACCGCATACGCCACAGGCGCTGTTAGAGAGATGAACGCTCCAAGCGTTCGGCCTTAGTGGCATTAAAGCGCTTAAGCACTACTTGCAGTACATTGGGCTGCCCGACTAGATGGTCGATAACTTCAAAGTCATCCTTAGTACGCGCGAGCCCCTCGCTTAGCATTAATCCGGCGGCCAGTTCTCGATCGTGGCCTGGTGTTCGCATAGTGATAACAGGTTCGGCACCCGATAGGCGGATTTCCAACGCCTCTTCGATGGCCAAAGCGTCCTCTCTGGCGGTGATACCTTTGGCGTCTAAGGTGAGGATATCCAAATGAATATCGCCGTATTCGTGCGCGTTCCTCGCTATATCCATTGTAAGCTCCTTGCCCTGGTCTCTTCCTGAGTCGCGGCCACTTTTTAGCAAGCAACAAGTCCACTATCTTTGAGGCTAGTTCAGCTTTTACCACCTGCCAATAAGATATGTGCTTAATCCTCCACATACCGCTAAAACCGCTATTCATATATATAGGTAACCGTACGCTGTCCAGCATCAAGGTGTCATCGCTTGTTCACCTACTTGACTCCGCATTGTCATTCCCCGTCCAGGATCCTTACAAAGAGAATATAGGAAACACTACAAAAACCGCCTGAGCTTCCAGGCAGCCATCGACAGGGTATCGGTATCTAGCTTTCTGTCACCGTCTGCCAAAGCTGCCCTATGGATAGAGTTCTTCGCTGTGCTAGCGCAAGAAAAGCCTTGCTGCGCAGATTGTCGAGTGGCGTACCCTCCATTGAGTGACGGAAACCGCTGTAAATCGACGATTAGTTTTCCGTGTTCACAGTCTATTAGCCTCACGGAGCCCGCCGCAACCCGCTCAGATCAAACTATTTATTACGCTTATCACCAAACAAAATTCCAGCACGTGCGCGTCGCAACGGCTCACCGATCAAGACGATCAGCCCGACCCCAACCGCAATGGCGAGCATATCGGAAGGTACCAGCTTGAAACCGCCTAAGGCGATCAGCAGAGCTGTGGCCGCAGCCGGCGGGTGCGAGGCCTTAAGTAGCTGCTGAACGAGCAGGCAAATTCCCATCGCGATGGCCGATGCACCGACGCGCGACAGGGGCATGGTCTGGCTCGACAGCACCGATGGGGCCTGGCTCGCCCCGGTCAGTAGAACACCGACTGCGCCTGCGATACGCCAATCAAATGCCCCATCACCGTGTTGTAAAGCCTGGCCGACTCTAGGTTGGGCTTGTGCACATGCAGGAAAATGCTCGGACCCAGGCTGGGGAATAGCCAGGGTTGACCGGCAATGACCGCTACACCCCGATCAATAGCGTCGTGAATGCAGCGGTGACCGGGGACCAGAACCACTCCGGTCCGCCAAATGGCTTTCCATTCTTCGTATCCTCGCCCATCAACTTGGCACTATCAGACTTTGCGGAGCGGTCTGCTTGATTCGCGTCTTCAGCCAGGCCAATTGCCGACTGTTATGCTCCGACATGCGCTGCAATAGCTCCATCATTTCGTCGTCGCGCAGCGCCTGCGTAGCTTGCTTCAACACAACGATCGATATATGCGATTCCTGTGCCAGCAACCAGCAATCATGCAAATCACGCAGTAGCGAAGAGGGCCCTTATGGTGGCTCGGCTGAAGCACCTCAAGCAGCTTATCTGCCTCCTTTTCCTGAGTTTCGCCGTAGCGCTGGATGCATGGTTGCAAGTCTTCGGAATGCTCTTGTGAGAAGCGCGCTAGCATTTTGCATATCGCGCCAATGTCCGGCTCGGCTTTATGCTTTTCCGCCACGGCGAACAGCGCCTGAGCAGTGGCGCGCGAGCTATCGTCGAGCAGACCGAGGTAATCGGCCACATGCGCCCTGGGGTTCTCCGAAGCCTCCTTTAAATGCTCGTCGCGCATCGGATCATCCATCTCGAAGGGCTCGCCCGGTTGCATCTTTCGCAAACGCACCGCGGCGTACTTGAAATACGGCTGTTTGCTCACCGGATCCCACTCATACAGCGTCATCTCGTTGACTGCTCGAGGCCGCTCGTCATTGTCCCAGTAGCCATAGTGAAACGGCATGAACACATGGCCTGGCTCGATATCACCAATACGCGCTGGAGCGTAGGCCCACCCGCGCCGGCTCTCAATCTGCAACATGTCTCTTTCTTCGATCCCCAGGCGCTCTGCATCTTCGCCATTAAGCTGGATAAAGGCATCCGGCGCAGCTTCGTTCAGCTCGCGAGAATGGGCAGTCTTGGTTCGCGTGTGGAATTGGAACACCACTCTTCCGGTGGTCAAGTGCAACGGATAGTCCTCATCGACTATTTCGTGAGGAACAACGTAGTCGGCGCCCTTCAAAGAGCGCGGCCAGCGGGGTTCAGCGCTTTAAACGTTTTGGGCGTGACGGCCGCACCGGTGTCCAGGTCATGACCGAAGTTCTCCGCTGTGTCGTAGAATGTACGGAAAACATAGTCGGAATAGAGGTGTTCGCGCCCGTGCGGATACTGCTCATTGCACGGCCACTGGATACCGGAGCCGCCGCTTAGTTTCTCATAGCTCATGCCCGTGTAGTCGCAGAGTTGGCCCCGCGTACATTCGCGCCACGCATCAAACGCTTCCTCGGGCGTGTTCCACTTGATCAACGGCTCGCCATCCTTGTCTCGAAAATCCATGCGGCGTGCATAATCAAGCCAGATATCGAGGTCGGCTCGCGCCTCGCCGGGGCTCGATGGCCTTATGCGAAATATGCACTGTCCGGTCGACGTTCGTGAAGCAGCCTGTTTTCTCGCCCCAGATCGCTGCCGGCACGACATCGGCCAGAAGGGTCGTCTCGGTATGAAAACCATCTTGAGCCACCACGAAGAGATCTTTGCGAGCGAGCATCGCGCGTACTCGATGTAGGTCCGGCAGCGACACGGCGGGATTGGTGGCCGAGATCCAGAGCATCTTTAAAGTACCTTTTCCGCGTAGCGAAGATCTCAATGCATGGGTCGGCGGTTTCCAGGCGGGGAGCTGTTCTTTTCTATGTTCCACAGATCCGCCAGTTGCTGGACATGGTCCGGGTTTTCCCAGTTACGAAAGGCCGGCAAGTCGCCGTCGGCACCGCACTCGCGCGTGTTCTGTGCCGTGGGTTGGCCATTCATTTGTAATACACCGCTGCCAGGCTTCCCGATCAGGCCACGGATGAGGTTAATGTTGTTGACCTGAACCGCAGCGGCCGTTGCCTGGTTAGACTGATAGACGCCCTGCAAGACAGTAGAGACCAAGCTTTTAACCTCACCGAGAATGGTGGCAGCAGCACGCAGGTCAGCTACCGGCACGTCAGTCAGTTCTTCGACACGCTCCGGCGAATACTTCGCCACCGTTTGCCTGAGCTTGTCGAAGTCCATCGTGTGATTGTCGATGAAGTCCTGGTCGATATGCCCCGCTTCAATAATCAGGTGGAGCAGGCCGTTGAGCAGCGGCACGTTGGTGCCGACCCGTGGCGCCAGGTGAACGTCCGCCTTGGCCGCAGTGGCTGTACGCCGCGGATCGATTACCACCAGCTTGGGCGGGTTGGGTCCACTTAGCCGGTCGAGAATCCGCATCCACAACACAGTCTGGGTATTGGAAATGTTATGGCCAACGTGAAGAATCCCCTCGGTCATATCCAGATCGGTATAGCTTCCCGGCTGACCGTCCGAGCCGAAGCTTTCCTTCAACGCTGCCGCAGCGGTTGCAGTGCATAATCGGGTATTACCGTCCATATGAGGTGTGCCGAGGCCAGCCTTACCGATCACGGCGAGGGTATAGTACTCCTCCAGAAATAGCTGGCCCGACGTATAGAAGCCTATTGCATTAGCCGTGTACTGCTCATAAATCTCTTTTGAGCGGCGCACGATCAGCTCCATCGCTTCGTCCCAGCTAGCCGGTTCCAGTTGGCCGCTGTCACGGCGAATCAACGGCTGAGTGAGCCGATTATCGCTGTGGTTGGCAATCCAGCCATGCAACCCTTCGGCCCGAGCCGACCTCGGTTGACCCGGTCATCGGTGCGACCGCGCACGCCGACGATTTTCCTTCCTTGACGCCGATGTCTAACCCACATCCGTTCGAGCACAATACACAGGCCGATTGCACCCAGCGCTCAGGCTCGTCGGCAAGCTGATAATCAGGGCGATCGGGCCATTTGCCAACGTAGGGCGTTCTATCACCCCAGATATTGTCGATACTGTCTCGGGATTGTGCGGTCATGGCAGGCTCTAACATGCATGTATGTGACAACTGAGAGCAGCATAGTAGATAACGGCCATCTCAACAGGAGCGGTCTAGCTGAATCGGACCAGGTATTCTAGACACTGTTTGGTCTAGTATTTGGGGTTTGAAGGGTTTGTCTAAGCGGTCAATGTAAGTGTTCGAATAAGGTTTTCATCTAATGATGAGCCATTATGTCAGCTTTAACTAAAAGATCGCTTCTGGCCGGGCAACGACGGCCCGAAATAGGCCGTCGTTTGTCTATATCAAACTTCTGTTTGTTCTGCCACATCCAACGCATTATCTATTTCAATCCCAATATATCGGACGATGCTTTCCAGCTTCGTGTAACCCAGGAGCAGCTGCACTGTCCTCAAGTTTTCGTGCGACGGTATATAAGCGAAGCTTTGGTGCGGCGCATTATGTGCGTGCCATAGATTGAGGCATCTAAACCTATTTCGGTGACCCAGGCTTTCACAATATGGACATATTGGCGCGTGGAGAGATGCTTTGCGCTGTTGATTCGGCTGGGAAACAAGAAGTCTCTATTTCTGAGTTGAGCAAGCTGTATCCAGTCCATAACTGAGATAGGGGTTTGCTCGGTTATTTCGAACTGTTCAGGTCTTTGCTTTTTGCTGCGTCCAATGGCTCGTGAGGGCATACACGCATCATGGGCTATATCCCGTACTCGTAAATTGACGAGGTCGTAGCTCGAAATTTACTATCCTATCGTTGACCAGGCTAAAGAGGGGAGATCTTTCGTCTTTTAGCAAGTTGTAGCCGAACATTAATAGCTCAGGTATTTTTAAGAAGCATAGGCCTCCTGTTCTACCAACTTGCCTTTACTACAAGATGCAATGGAGATTTCAGCCGAAATATTCATGGGTTGGAGATCGGCGATATATAGACACGGAGGGTATTCTCTTGCAAGACACCAATTATTCCCCAGCACAAACGAAGGCGAAAAAGCTGAACCAGCACTGCGTCTGCGTCACTCTCGATCGGCCAGAAGTGGTTCGTAGTCTAGCTAATCAGTTGGGAAGTAATGCGAACGACATGCTTTCCAGTTCAGTCTGGCATCACTTCTTTTCAGATGTTGCGGTTTTGTTCCCAGCCAAGATCTGGATCGAATGCTGGCCATTGTCGGAGCTCTGGAAGCTGCGGCCAAGCTCCCCGACTTTCATCACCGTGTGTTTTCCAGAGCTCCTCAGAGCGCCCGAGCCAATCCTGGCCCCGTAGGCGCCTTCATGGGCTATGATTTTCACCTCGGTGGGGAGGGTCCGCTTCTCATCGAAGTCAACACCAATGCGGGGGCGCGTTCCTCAATGCTGAGCTTGCACGTGCCCAACTGCAATGCTGCAGCGGGCTACTCGGGTGGCCTGGGCCGAAAACTTTGATACTGCGGTCATCGCCCAGTTCGAGAGTGAATGGCGCGCCAGCGGGCAGTGGACGACCGAAAAGCATAGCGATCGTCGATGACCAGCCTATCGAGCAGTACCTCTATCCTGAGTTCCGACTGGCACAGCAGCTGTTTCGGGATAATGGTATCGATGCCCACATAGTCTCTCCCTCTGATCTCAGATATGAGTTGGGTGCGTTATACAGCGGCGGCGAGCGAATCGACATGGTTTACAACCGCTTAGTGGACTTCGCTCTGGAGGTGCCAGAGCATGCCGCACTGCGCTCGGCTTGGCTGGACGGAGGCGCTGTCATAACCCCAAACCCATTCGCACACGCACTCTTTGCAGACAAGCGCAATTTAGCCGAATGGTCTGATCCTTCCATTCTTCAGGATTGGGGTTGAGCCCAGAGAACGCCGAGCTGCTTCGCTGCGGCGTTCCGCGCACCGTTAGGGTTGCCGCCAGTAACGCAGATGAGCTTTGGCAACAGCGACGGCTGTGGTTTTAAACCAGTGGCAGGTTATGGCAGCAAGGGCGCTTATCGAGGCAGCAAACTTACCAAACGCACATTTTCCCAGATACTCGAAAGTGACTATATCGCTCAGGCGTACGTGCCTCCCTCGGAGCGACTGGTTCTGGTCGATGGCGAGCGGGAAATGCTCAAGGTAGACGTACGGCTATATACCTATCGTGGCAATCTGATTCTGGCTGCGGCACGCCTGTACCAAGGCCAAACCACGAATTTTCGTACACCGGGGGCGGATTCGCACCCATACTCATTGAGCCGATCTGACATAAGGCGTGGCGTTCCAACCATAGTCTTACGGAGCGGCCTGGCACTGATCGGCAGCCTGGGTAGACGCTCGCTCAGACAAGTTCAGCAAAACAGACCATCTTATTGTTTAAATTTGGCATGCCAGTAAAACCTTACTACTCTGAACAAATCACGTGATGAGAGGTGAATCAACGCTTCCTTTCTAGGAACAAGCGAGGTGCCGCAATGCAGCCGAAAACTAAGCATTTAGCGCTGGGAGCAGCCTTCGGGCTTGCAATACTCGTTCTGATTTTACTCCTTGTCGTCGTTTGGGTGGCTTATTCCGGCACCTACAACATCGCGGCGACTCAAGGCCATCAGCCCCTTGTACGCTGGACGCTGATGACAACGATGAAAAATTCTGTAGCAGACAGGGCAGAAGCCATCACGACTCCTTCAATGAATGATGAGATGGTGACTGCCGGAGCGACCGACTACAAGTCGATGTGTCAACATTGCCACGGCGGCCCGGGAGTTCGACAGAGTGAGTGGGCTAGAGGCATGCTGCCAGAGCCGCCACATCTGACCGATACCATCTCCGAATGGGAGCCCGCGAAGTATTCTGGTTGGCTAAACATGGGATACGAATGAGTGGTATGCCTGCGTTCGGACCTACTCACAGTGATGATGAAATCTGGAACATCACTGCGTTTGTCATGCGCCTACCCGGCATGACGGAAGATGAGTACGCAAGCTTTGAAACGGGCAGTTCAACAGATCATGGACACTAAAGGAAACGCTATGAACATGTCTTATTGGCGTTTCGGCGCGATGATCGCTACCTCTACGGTCATTATGTACGGGGTGATGTATCTCAATACGTACGCCTATGAGCATGTCTTCTGGAGCGAAACCAGAGCATGGATGGCACTTGTGATGGGCGCTGTGATGGCGGTGATAATGCTGAGCTTTATGCTCAATATGTATCAGAAGAAACTGATCAATATCGCCATTTTGTGGGCAGCGCTCTGCTTTTCACCGCCGCATTATGGCTCGTCCGCAGCCAGGCTACCGTGGGCGATGACGAGTATATGAAGGCAATGATTCCTCACCATTCGATCGCGATCTTAACCAGCGAGCGAGCACAAATTCCGATCCGCGTGTGCGTAAGCTCGCCGATGAAATTATTGAGGCACAGCGTCGCGAAATTGCGGAAATGAAATATCTCATACGCGATTTGGAGGGCCGACTGATGTTTATTCCTTCACAGAACCGCCCTCGTCAGATCCTTATCCTTTCGACAGTAACGCTGGGCACCGCTTTTCTCGCCGGTTGTGGCGATCCTGCCCTGGCGAAGGAGTGGAAAATCCGATGATGCAAGGGCCGTCTCCCGAAGTGGTTGGAGCGCAGGAGGCCGTCAACTCGCCTGATATACCGGCGATCGATCCCCAAACGATGCAAGAAGCCGAAATCGAAAAGGTGCTGGGAGACGCTGCGTATTGCGCCTATCGGTATACCGCAGAAAGCCCGCCGATTCTCGCTATCGACAACACGGATCAAGGCCAGGGTGCCCGCGCAGTTACCAAGATTCATGGTCGTCTAGTGGAGTTATCAGCAGACCACAATCCTGATTATGAAAACTTGAAGCAAGGCCTCATGCTCACCGCAGAAGGGTTGACGATGAGGGTGTTTTCGGATGAAGAAGAACCAGAATCAGCGGAGCCAGGAGAGCTCATTACAGCAGAGCTACACTTTTCTCTTCAACAGGGTTTGAACGCCGGGTATCTAGGCTGGTATAGGTGCGAAACAGAATAGGCAATGCCTCTTCAGTGCTTCTTGATAGTGCGCCCGTTCGGGACTTGGCCAGCGAGTAAAAGCTGTTCGGCGTGTTTTAGCGCAAAAGACCAGCGACGATCAGGTAAAGACCTGGAGAAGCAGATGCTGCAAAAATATGAACAGTTCTCGGCCTAGCATTACTCCCTGCGGCAGGAAACCTAGCCGGCGGCCTAATATCTGTCATGCATGCTCAGTAAGGAGGTTGCATGGATTTCGATTTTGATAAGCTAGTCTATCCAGAAACGGTTGTTATTGATGGTGTGGAGCACAAAGCTCAGAGGGATACCTTCAAAGAAAAATGAGTATCCCTTATTCAGAGGAACCCGACGTGGGAATGAAAGCAGTGATAGTTCAAAGGCAAGCAAAGAGAAATACACCTCAAGGTAACTGATGTTCAGTTTCTCGAAAGTCTGCAATGCTGCAAACAGGGTATTTCTCATTTGTTTCGAAATAGTCTTCAGACATCTTTCATTCGTCCTGTTTGGCGAACAAGGCGCATGGCTTCGTGTTCTTCTAAATCCAAAGTGCATCCACCAACTCTTTGGTCTCAGGGATTTCCGCTTTGCCAGCCAAGCTGCGATAAAGACTGATTGCTTGCTCATGGAAGTCGAAAATCTCGTGACAAATATCGTCAAAACTCAACTCGGCGTAAGGAGCATCGCAGGTCCGATGCGTACGGATAGGTTTATGCTCTAGATAGTCATATACATATGTTTTAATGCCTTTGTGTCGGCTTGTTGCTCAAAGCGTGCAACAACACGCTGCATTTCTGCTTCGTGAGCAGCTAAATAATTGAGCAGCATTTGAGCACGCTCTTCTTCATGCTCGGTGGCGCAGTGGGCTAGGCAACTAGCGAGATGTTCATGTAGCTGACGCGTCCAATCAATCAAATCACCAAACGTTCTGACTTCCATGGGATAGCTCCTATAGCGCTATTAATGTTAATGAGCGTGGTGAGAATGCTCGCTATCGTCTGATGTGCCGCGTTTGGCGAGGAACATCCACTCACCTAGCAAAATGATCGCCATTACTACGCCTGCAATCATAAGAACAAAAGGGTCTGAGGTGGGGTAATCCCCGAAAACCAGGGTGCTCAAAGTAGAATTTTCCGTAAGCTAAACGCAGGAGATTCTGCATGAAAAATCACGTTTTCTGACAGCCAAATACTGTCAATCCTCAAGCAAGCCGAAGGCGGTGCCCCGGTTCCGGAGCTATGTCGTGAGCACGGTATGAGCAGCGCGACCTTCTATAAGTGGCGAGCTAAATTCGGTGGTATGGATGCGTCCATGATGGCACGGCTAAAAGAGCTAGAGGATGAAAACCGACGGCTCAAGAAGATGTATGCCGAGGAACGATTGAAAGCGGATATCCTCAAGGAAGCCATCGAAAAAGTGGTGAAGCCGTCTCGTCGCCGTGAGATGGCGCAGAAAGCCGTCATGGAAAAGCACGTCAGCATCCGCCTAGCCTGCTGGATGTTTAGCATCAGTGAAAATTGCTATCGATACCAAGCGAAGCTCCGCGGCGAGAACGATCAAATCGCCGACTGGTTGATCACGCTGACGCATAACCAGAGAAACTGGGGCTTTGGCTTGTGCTTCCTGCACCTACGTAATGTGAAAGGCTTTCGTTGGAACCATAAGCGGGTCTACCGGATTTACCGAGAGTTGGAGCTGAATCTTCGGATCAAACCGAAGAAACGGTTAATCCGCGAAGCCTGAACCTTTAGCGGTGCCTGAAACGATTAATGACAGCTGGTCTATGGATTTTATGCATGACCAACTGAGCGACGGTCGTCGCTACCGTCTACTGAATGTGATCGACGACTTTAACCGGAAGGTCTTGGTATCGAAGTAGACATCTCGTTGCCTACTGAACGAGTTATCCGGGCGCTAGACCAGATCATTGAATGGCGTGGTAAGCCGCACTCTATTCGTTGTGACAACGGGCCAGAATATATCAGTGGTAAGTTATCGGCATGGGCGGAAGGTCAAGGTATTCAGCTGATGTTTATCCAGCCAGGAAAACCCCAGCAGAATGCTTATATAGAACGCTACAATCGAACGGTGCGCTATGACTGGTTAGCCCAATACCTGTTTGAAAGTACCGAAGAGGTTCAGGATTACGCCACTCGTTGGCTCTGGCACTACAATCACGAGCGCCCTAATATGGGGCTTGGAGGGATCACCCTCAACAGAAACTGGCCGCTGTGGTCTGAACTCTACTTTTGAAACCCTCTGAAAATGGGGATTACCGTGGCTTTTACCCAAATAAAGCCCAGCAACACAATGGCGTCCAGCAGTATGGCAATGACCAGTATGATAGGGTTGGCGCTCACGCTCTCTTTAAGATGCCGCAGCACACCCAGTGAATAGCGATATCCATGATCAAATAAAGAATAATGCCGAGTGCTGCGATACGGCTCAGGTCAAAGAAGGCCGTGAGCACCAAACCGAATACAATGGTGTATACCAACGTGTGCTTTTGCAGGCTGCCGGGCATGTGAAAATGACGGTGCGGTACCAGTTTCATTTCCGTCAGCATCGCAAGCATGCGCGAAACGGCAAAGACGCTGGCGATAATCCCACCGGCGGTAGCCAGCATGGCGAGTATCACAGTAAAGGCAACCGCCGCTTCACCAAGCGCGGGCCGAGCCGCAGCGGCCAGCGAATAATCTTGTGTTTCAATAATTTCTGATAAGGAAAGGTTGCTGGAGCGGCAAAGCCGACAAGCGCATAGATCACCATGCATAAGGCAATTGAGATCATAATCGCTCTACCGACATTCCGTTTGGGGTTCTTAAGCTCCGAACCGATGTTAGTAATAGTCGTGAAGTCTTTAAAGGCTAAAATGCCCAGTGCCGTTGCGCCTAAAAACCTGCGATTGTAGGCGAAGGTGCTTCGCTGCTTGCCCCATTTCGAGAGAATCGGCAACAAACACACCGACAACACCAAACACAACAATACCGCCTATTTTGACGAACCCGAGTACCGGGCAACCGTCTCAATTAGCTTGTTGGCGGATAAATTGACCAAGAAGGCCGCTAGTAGTAAACCAACACCTAATAGAGGGCATAAAGGAGCGATCCCCTAATTCCAAGGTGTACGAGCCAAAGGTTCTCGCCAGAAAGCTCTGCGCGATCACCATAAAAATACATCAAAGCGCATGAAAAGCGGTGGGGAGTGTTGGGCCGTATGCTTTCTGAAGGTACATGCCGATGCCGCCCGCCGATGGGTAGGCATTGGACATCTTTACGTAAGAATAAGCGCTGAAAGAAACGATCACCGCAGCGGCCAAAAGCGAGAGGAAAAGATAACCGGTCATTTCGGCCATCTGGCCGGTTAACGCAAAGATACCAGCCCCAATCATCACGCCTGTGCCTAATGCAACGGCACCGACCAGCGAAAGACTGCCTTCTTTATACTGTGGCGTTCTGTCCTGTTTCGCCATAAAAAGCTACCTCTTCAATATCGACAGCGACTACCCTCGCTGTTTCGGATAGAAATGAATGAAGTTACCTTACCTACAGCATGGGTGACGATTCTGAACGCAACCTGAACAACGCAGAATGAAGACATGATCCCGATCAAGTGTTTGGCGAAAATAGGCTTACTCATCCGAGCAGCATTCGAAGCGGCATCCACAGTCCCACGGTACCGACGAAAGCGCCAGTGGCGCGGCCAATGAATAAGGGTACCCGCTAACATCAGTAGCCCGCCAGCGTTTCAGCGTAAGGGTAAACATAGCTATAGGGGACATGGCGCTGGGCAAGCAGATCGTAGTTGAGAAACATGGTGCTGAAGCTTTCTACGTCTTGAAGCTTTTGCAGACCAAGAGCACCATCGCAGTGGCAACGGCGTACTCTGGCATACGAGTGGTGAACAGGGAGCCTTGGGCAGCCCAGCTAAAGGCAAAGCCGATCAATAGCGCGGTGGCGAAAATCGCCAGCACCGGACGATAGGTAATGGACTTAGCGTAAGGAACGCTCATCCCCAGGTGCTCGCGGAGTTCTTCATAGCCGCCGATACGTTCATCGCCAAGATATACTTGAGGCGTTGTGTCGCATTTTCCTGTTCTTTAAACGCGTCAATTTCTTCCCGTGAGGCCAACAAGTTATCGTCAACTGTGAAGCCTTTACGCTTGAGTAGATCAACCGTTTTCAAACCGAACGGGCACATATGCTCGACGGTTTTCATCCGGTAAACCTGTGCAGAGGCAGTGGATGTTGACGTTGGTATTGTTTTCCTTCGCTAAGAATATGGTATTTGCTAAAATATAGAACCTTTGTGCTACACAAAGGCAAGTATAACCTGCTCATTTATTTTAAAATTCTAGCTACGGTTACGAATAGGTTTCTTCAATGATAAAATATATGTTAAATAAAGGGCCAGCATAAAGGCTGGCCCTGTATCTTAAATTAGTGACTATATATTAATAGTCAACATGTAACTCATAACGGTTATCATCATTTGCGTTACTGCCACCCTGATCTTCCTGTAACTTCGAGTTGATAATTCCCAGGTTGCAACTGATGGACAAGGTTGAAGTGGCCTTGTGGACTGGACGCTTCTGCTACTCGTTGTCCAGACTCATTGTAAAGAACTGCTGAAATGCGGTTACCATAGCTCCTTATGCCGGGAAAATGCTCACTCGTCACTTGTAGGGTAGTCGCTTGTTCAATATTGATATTGAAACGTTTGGATTGCCCTGAGCAAGAATCTGTGTAGAAGATACGCCTCTTTCAAGCGTCGGAACGCCTTGAGAGGTGTTGCCTTGGCTAGCCAAGACAGGTGTAGATAGTATAGTCGCTACCGTTGCGCCAAAATAATTGCTTTAATTTTCATGATAATTACTCCAGTGGTTGATGACTTGTTTATATTAGCTGTGGTTTTGAAATGAAGCTGAATTTAAAAGGGTATACGGATTTAATGGTTGATGGGGCACCTTCACCCCATCAATCTGATACCACCCTCAGATGGTTGATAGATCGACTCCGTAGTTGAGTTCCTCTGCGAAGTCCGGCAGTCCGTAACCGATGGTTTTCTTGTAGAAAGGAGAGACCTTCGCAGTCGGTGCCTTCTTCTTGTGCTTCGTGGTGTAGAGCATTCGTGCCCGCATCACCTCGAAGGAGTAACCGCGCCCTTCACGGTTCTTGTCCTTGGCCAGTCGGTTGATGGACTCCGTGTAAGCGTTGGTGACGGGCATGTCCGTCTCGAAGTAGGTCATGGTCTCTTCGCGCCAGTTTCCCACTGCCCTGACCAGATCGCTCCAGACTTCCTTTGGCCCTTCGGGATGGTGGCTATCCACTCGTCCAGGGCGGCTTCTGCCTGGAGCCGTGTGGTGGCGTCCCAGATGCCGTAGAAGCGCTCCTTGTGCTCGTAGGCGGCCAGCAGTTGCGGGAACGCGCCTGTCCAGGTCTCCATGATGAGGCGCTCCCGGTCTGAGACTTCGTGAGCGCGTTTCAGCAGGATTTTCCGGTCTCCCTTGAGAGTCCGGCTCTGGGACGGTTTCAGCTCCTTTCTGAGGCCCTTGCGCACTCTCTAGGGCATCGTTGGCCATGCGCACCACATGGAACTTATCGACCACGATACGGGCCTGGGGCAGCACAGCCTTGACCGCTGCCCGGTAGGGTTCCACATGTCCATGCTGACGATCTCGACCTTCTGCCGGTCTTTCAGCTTCATCAGGTAATTGGTCACCACGTCCTGGCGGCGGGTGGCCAGCAGGTCGAGCAGGGTTCGCTCCTCGATGTTGGTCAGGATGCAGCGGTAGCGCTTGTTCAGGTATAGCTCGTCAATGCCCAGGATGCGGGCGTCTCGAAGCGGTGCCAGCGCCCCAGGAACTCGGCGCGGGCGTTGAAGATGTCGCGCACCGTCTTCTCGTCCAGGCCGGTCTCTGTGCCGCCACAAAGGTGTAGGGTGGTTGAAGGATTCCTTCTCCACGTACTCATGCAGCCGCAGTGTCATACGGAATCCGTCCACCACCTCCGGTAGCTGGGGCCTGAATGTTGTCTTGCAGGCCCGGCAGGTGTATCGGCGGCAGACCCAGAGAGTGACCCGCTTGCCTTGGATGGGCAGATCACGATGGGGAACATCACGCTTGCCGAACCGCACGAACTCACCCTGCACGCCGCATTCCTCGCAGGCGATCGGATCGGGCACGTCCACCTGGAAGTGCATTTCGTCGTCGGTTGATTTGCAGCCCAGTACTTGGTATTGCGGCAGGTGAAGGATGTTGTCGGGAAGTTCGGTCATGGTGTTGTATAGGCGTAGGTGTCAGTCAGATCCATCCGGCTCGGCATTGGTGTTTGTTTTACCCAACAAGCTGCCGGAAACGAAAAGTAAGGCACCGAGGACAATTGCAATATCAGCCAGGTTGAAGGCCGGCCAATGCCAGTCTCGCCAATAGAAATCAAAGGAATCCACAACATAGCCGCGAAAGACCCGGTCAATCAGGTTGCCCATGGCGCCACCGAGGATAAGACTGTAAGCGATGGCTTCTCCTTTATGACGATTTTCAAGGATAAGCTTGATCAGAAAAATCGAGACCACCACCGCGATTCCGATAAAAGTAGCGCTGCCAGCCTCCACCATTCGCAAAAGACTGAATGCGGCACCGGTGTTCCATACGTGCACCCAGTTAAAGAACGGGGTCACTGAAATAGACTCGCCATAGGCCATTGATTGCTGCACCAGCCACTTTACAGCCTGATCAGACGCTGCCAGCAGGCCCGATATGGACAACAGGGCATACGGCGAGAGCTTTTGCCAATAATGAGCATTATTTAACCCTTCAACGCCAAAATGCGTCTGGCACCGTTAAGTACAATGCCCCCGCGATGGTGCCGATAATCAGATCCGGATAATTGGAACCGGTCCACGCGACCAGGGCGCCGGCGGTGATGACCCCAGGTTGATCACCACGTCGTTGGCCGAGAATATCCAGCTTGCCTTCATGTGCGCCCCGCCTTCCCGATGTTTGGATATGAGCAGCAGACAACTGGTATTGGCAATCAATGCGACGAATGCGATAGCCATCATCACCAGCGATTCAGGCTCACTACCGAATACAAAGCGTCTCACCACCTCTACGAGCACGCCCACAGCCAAGATCAGTTGCAGTACACCAGCAAGATGCGCGGCACGTACCTGCATTTTCACGCTATGTCCAACCGCATAAAGGGCAAGCCCGTACACCGCCGCATCGGCAAAATTGTCCAGGGATTCTCCAATCAGGCCGGTGGACTGGGCGATCAGACCGGCAGTCATTTCCACCACGAACAGAAGTGCATTGATGCCGAGCAACCAGCGCAGGGTCCCGGATTCTTGCTTAGCAGAAGCTGCCGAAAACTCGGCGGCCTTGATGGTCTCCGGATTTGCAGCGACGGTTTCCTGAAGCGAGGCGCCTAGCCCAAGGTCTTCAGTTTCGAGGTGACGGGCTCGACCTCGCCGTCATGCACGACCTTCAGCCGGCGGTTCGACAAGTCGAAGGACAGCGCCCGAATCTCCTCAAAGCCGTTCAGGGCTAGGCGAATCATTCGCTCTTCTGATGGACAGTCCATCTTCGGCACGGCATAAACGCTGACCCATCTCCCCGGCGCTTCGGAGGAGGCCTGTATATCGGTATCCGCCGCGGACGTTGCATCACCGCCACAGGCGCCGCCACCACAGGATTTGTTCATGATACGACTCCACTTGAACAATGTTGTGGTACCATTTAAAACTATAAAGCTACTATAAGGTCAATAGAGTAAAGAATCCGTTGGGGAGGAGGCTGATGCGTATTGGTCAGTTGGCGCAGTTGGTAGGGTCGAAACACAGACGATCCGCTTCTATGAACAGCAAGGCTTGTTGCCGCCGCCTGATCGGCAGGACAACGGTTACCGTGTCTATACCGAGAAGCATGGTGAGCGGCTGGCCTTCATCCGTCGCTGCAGAATCCTAGGCCTGTCACTGGCTGAGATTCACGAACTACAGAGCTATCAGGACGACCCTCATCAGCCTTGTACCGCCGTCAACGCCTTGCTCGATGATCACATCTCTCATGTGCGGTCGCAGATAACCGCTCTGCAAGCGCTTGAGAAACAACTCGTTTCACTGAGAGCGAGTTGCAACGATGACCGGGAAGTTGAGGCGTGTGGGGTTCTTGCTGGAATTAGCGAAGGAAACATGCACCAGCAGTAGGTGAAGCATCAACCAGATAATCCGATGAGATGCCGGTCTGTCTCACTCTCATGCAAAGGTAAGATCAACCATTTAATCCGCTTACCCATTAATATCTGCCCAAAACCTGAGTATTTCATTAACTCTCAAGAACTATATCAAGCCGCAAACTCATTCAAGCGACCTCCATGCGGTCAAAATGCATATTGTAACCTCGCACGCACTTCATCTCCGCTAGCGCCATTGGCTTCTTCGCCATCCATGTAGCTCATTCCAAGTCGAACATTCTTGTTGGCGTAATAGTTAACGCCCAGTGTTGTTTGCTCACCGTCGGTCGTGGCCAGCCCACATCACTGTATTTTCCGTCACCATCCTCAAAGCGGGCAACAACTTCCCAGGCCCTTTGGGTGATGCCGGTTTTACCCGCTTGAATGCTCCGGCTTTGTAAGGACGGCTTTCGCCGGTGATGATCCAGCCAAGCTGTACGTAATAGCCATCAACATCCACCTGGCCTTCCTCGGAATCGAAATATTCGGCCTGGGCATGGAAGGGCCGAAAGCGCCGGCGAGCTCCAGATTAAACGTATCGACCTCATCGGCCTGAGTGTCGGCATCACGCGTGGTATAACCCGCACCAAGATGAACAACCATATTGTTCGTTTGAATCGGTGCAACCGTGCCCCGTGCGGTTACTGCCGTGTTATTGAAGTCGTCGCTGCCATTGCCGTCTGCCTCGAAGTAGCCGATACCGTAGGTCCAGTTGCCGCCTTTGCCACTGAGCTGGATGCCGCCGCTGCGACCGGGGCATAACGCTCGGTCATGGCAGATCGCTCAAGCGCTGAGATGTCTTTTGAGCTCGTTAATTCTTCCAGGCCGAATGGCTCTTTCTGTTTACCGATAGTCACGGTTGCAGCTGAGCCAAATCCCATGTAACGAATGTACAGGTCTTCAGCAGTACCGCCGTCGGCGCCATCACTTTCAGCGACGTTGAACTGGGTCTTGTACGCCCAGTCGCCAAAGTGGCCCTTGGCGTAGAGGCGTGCCCGGCGCACATCGAAATCGGTAGTGTCAACACCGTTGTCGTCAGACTGCGTGGCGTCGTAATCCCACTGAATGCGCCCGCCGAGCTGAAAAGACGCAGAGTTATCCGACACTTTCACTTTGATACCGCTGTCGGTATCGATCACAAGGTCTTCGCCGCTGGTCGTAACGTTTCCGGCCTGTGCAGCAGAAGCGGCAGAAATCGCCAAAGCCAAGCCCAAATATTTCTTGCTCATGATCTGTCTCACCTTTTCGGTTTGCTTGTGTGTGTTGAAGCGCGATTAAAGTCTATTTGGCAAAGATTACAGAATGGTTACAGAGAATGCATCAAAACAGGGCGCTGGTCCGGGCCGGTGACAGGTTCTGGGGCGCTAGGTGTTGCGGTCGTTTTCGGGGCAAGCTCAGAATGTGCCGATTTGTCTCTATAATTATGATAAAAAGAATAAATAAGATGTGGCAAGACTTTGCTGATCATATTTGGAGCAATGAAACCCAACCGAAGGTATCCATTATGAAGAAGCAGTTTTCACCAAATCCGGATTTATCAGTATCACTTTGCTTGCAGCACTTCAGGCTGCGCCCGCCATTGTTAGCGCTGACGTCAGCTCAAATGTGAGCGCCAGCAGCAACTATCTGTTCCGGGCGTCACCCAGACAGACGGGGCTGCGGCTGTCCAGGGAGGGTTGGATTATGAGCATGCGTCGGGCTTCTACGCCGGTGGCTGGGGTTCCAATGTCGATTTTGGTGACGGCACCAGCTATGAGCTTGATCTTTATGCCGGATTCTCCGGCTCTGTGGAAGAACTGGGTTATGACGTTGGGTACATTTAAAAATAAAACAATAAAAAACGTCACCAATTGGTGACGTTAAAGTTACCCATTACCAGAGTTGTTAGAACATCATTCTAACACCGGCCACCACTCCAGTGTCTTCCGTGTTGTCGCCACTGGCGCGGGTGAGATCCGCCGTGTCGCCGTACTCTTTCTCCCAATAAGCACCGATGTAGGGGCGAAGCGGCGGGTTACCTGATAGCCCAGACGCATACCGACACGAACGGAGTTAAGCCCTTCGCCCACGCCAAATTCTCCAACTTCGCTGGCGGCCACGGCGATTTCGGTACGCGGCTGTAGGTAGAGCCGCTGCGTCAGGCGCAGATCGTACTCGCTTTCCAGGCTGGCGGAGATATCGCCTTCATCGCTTATCCTCAAGTCGAGATCGGTCTCGAAGCGATAGGGGACGAGCCCCAATAGGCTGATGACGCCGAAATAGCGTTCGGGATGGTCATTCGTAGCGATACCGCCCTGATAACCGATGCCGCCCTGAAGTTCCCAGAAGTCGGCAATCAAACGACTATAAAGCAGGTCGAGGGACTCGAATTCTGCATCTTCGCCATCGCCCTGGACGTTTTCGCCTTCGCCTTCCACGTATAGGCGATTGAAATCACCGCCATACCAGGCCTGGAAATCCCAGACCAAGACATCCCCTTGTCGGGCGAAGCATATTCCAAGCGATCGACCAGTACCGTGGTCATCGGGTGCTCCACGACCGGTGACGGCCAGCCGGCCGGGGCGTCATAGCCGTCTTCGGCTTGAGCAGTCGTGGCGGCGGCCATGCCGAGGGCGGCGCTGGCGAGGGTTACGTAGTACTTGGTTTTCATACTGCCTCCTTAAGAAACCTGAACAACGCGGAACATGCCAGCATCCATGTGATAGAGAAGGTGGCAGTGGAACGCCCAACTGCCCTCGGCGTCTGCAGTGATCAGCGCAGACACGCGCTCGCCGGGCTTCACGTTCACGGTGTGTTTGCGCGGAATCAATTCACCCTGGCCGTTTTCCAGCTCCATCCACATACCGTGGAGGTGGATAGGATGCTCCATCATGGTGTCGTTAATGAGGATAAGGCGCAGTCGCTCATCTTTCTCAAAATGGATGGGGCCGGTCACTTCGCTAAACTTCTTACCGTCGAACTGGGCACCGATAGGCACTTGGCCACACTGGTTGAGCGACTGCGTTAGCTCGAAAGACTGCTGAGGGTAGAGGCTCACTAAGCATTGACTGTCGCGGGCGCGGTTCGGCCATCACTCAGTGCCATTATCGAAGTAAGACGGTAATAGTGAATCTGGCAGTCGTTACCATGGCACTTGGACAACCATCTGTGCCAAGAATCGCTCCTGGTGGGTGCCTTTCTCCTTGCTCTGGTACTCAAATTCAATAAGCGAGAAGTGCTACATCGGGTAGCTCTTTCAGGTAGTGGCCAATTGGTAATCCCCGAAAACCAGGGTGCTCAAAAGTAGAATTTTCCGTAAGCTAAACGCAGGAGATTCTGCATGAAAAATCACGTTTTCTGACAGCCAAATACTGTCAATCCTCAAGCAAGCCGAAGGCGGTGCCCCGGTTCCGGAGCTATGTCGTGAGCACGGTATGAGCAGCGCGACCTTCTATAAGTGGCGAGCTAAATTCGGTGGTATGGATGCGTCCATGATGGCACGGCTAAAAGAGCTAGAGGATGAAAACCGACGGCTCAAGAAGATGTATGCCGAGGAACGATTGAAAGCGGATATCCTCAAGGAAGCCATCGAAAAGTGGTGAAGCCGTCTCGTCGCCGTGAGATGGCGCAGAAAGCCGTCATGGAAAAGCACGTCAGCATCCGCCTAGCCTGCTGGATGTTTAGCATCAGTGAAAATTGCTATCGATACCAAGCGAAGCTCCGCGGCGAGAACGATCAAATCGCCGACTGGTTGATCACGCTGACGCATAACCAGAGAAACTGGGGCTTTGGCTTGTGCTTCCTGCACCTACGTAATGTGAAAGGCTTTCGTTGGAACCATAAGCGGGTCTACCGGATTTACCGAGAGTTGGAGCTGAATCTTCGGATCAAACCGAAGAAACGGTTAATCCGCGAGAAGCCTGAACCTTTAGCGGTGCCTGAAACGATTAATGACAGCTGGTCTATGGATTTTATGCATGACCAACTGAGCGACGGTCGTCGCTACCGTCTACTGAATGTGATCGACGACTTTAACCGAGAAGGTCTTGGTATCGAAGTAGACATCTCGTTGCCTACTGAACGAGTTATCCGGGCGCTAGACCAGATCATTGAATGGCGTGGTAAGCCGCACTCTATTCGTTGTGACAACGGGCCAGAATATATCAGTGGTAAGTTATCGGCATGGGCGGAAGGTCAAGGTATTCAGCTGATGTTTATCCAGCCAGGAAAACCCCAGCAGAATGCTTATATAGAACGCTACAATCGAACGGTGCGCTATGACTGGTTAGCCCAATACCTGTTTGAAAGTACCGAAGAGGTTCAGGATTACGCCACTCGTTGGCTCTGGCACTACAATCACGAGCGCCCTAATATGGGGCTTGGAGGGATCACCCTCAACAGAAACTGGCCGCTGTGGTCTGAACTCTACTTTTGAAACCCTCTGAAAATGGGGATTACCAATTCAGAATGCCATTGTCTATCCCGTCGATGATACTCCGATATACGGGCTGAATTTATACAGTAATTCTTTAGCACAAATTCTGAGTTATCCCTACTCCATGCGCCACGATATGGAAGGTTATGAGCGTTGGCGAATGGTAACTCGCATAGACAGTTTAAGTTCAGCTTCGATTCAGCTTGATGGGCTAAGCTGACGATTATTCTGCATTTCTGTTCATTAGTTACCAGGAATCCCGCTATGGCATCTTCGACGATAGTACAGACGCTATTGCGGCGTCAGAATGTGGTTCTGACTAGACGAAAGCTATAAAGGGAAAGTAATGAGACTACTTCTTGGCGCAATTCTAGCGCTAATCGTACTAGCCGTGGGCACAGCCGCCTTCGTCTATAGTGGAATATATAACGTTGCTGCGAGTAATGACCATACAGCAATCGGGAAATGGACATTGCATACAACAATGCATAACTCGGTCAAGGCAGCTGTTGGAGATATGACTGTTCCGGATTTGAGCGATAACGACATGATCCAGCAGGGCGCGAGTGCCTATGACTCGCTATGTGCTGCCTGCCACCTCAAGCCCGGTCTCAAGGACACGGTACTACGTGCAGGGCTCAATCCTATGCCGCCCAACTTAACAGAACAGGGCCATTGGGGACCGGCTGAGCAATTTTGGATTGTTAAGCATGGTATAAAATGACTGGCATGCCGGCTTGGGGCGCAACACACGAGGACGAAGAGCTCTGGGAAATGGTGGCGTTCCTTAAGACGCTGCCCGAGCTTTCAGAGCAGGAATATAACGCTTTGATACGGCCAAATGAGACGTCATCAAGCAGACAGACTGGTAATGGGCACGCCAGGACGATGGTCATGACCATGACCATGGGGACATGAGTGGAATGATAGACTCGTCTACCAATGAAGTTGAAGCCTCCAATGATGACGGCCACGATCATGACCATGGGGAGATGAATGGAATGATGGGATCACCGGAATCAGGCACTACGGAAGAAATATCAAGTAGCGAGTCTACTCCGCCTGACCGGAATGAAGCAGAGCTGGATGATCACTATGCTGACGGCCATGCACACTGAGAGAAGGCCAGCGTGACATGTCAGGCGCTTGTTGCTCGCAGAGGATAAGAGGATTACAGGCCAGTTGACCGAAGCCCTCGTGGATGAAAGGTATCGGGTGCTGCCACAGCATACGGCGGCGGACGTTGAATAACTAATGGGTAGCGAGGAGTACAAACTGGTGTTTCTTGATCTGGGCCTGCCCGATGGTTTTGGCCTTGAATTGGTGGATCGCAGGTGGCGGGTGGCCGCCGAACCCAACCCTGACTGAAGTAGTCACCGGGAAGATAAGATAACGGGCTACACCGAAGTGCGGATGAATATTCACAGGGCTTAGCGTGTGGCGACACTACCAGCCAAACTCGACGTGGGTATATTACTGCCCTGTTGTTGGAAAACATATTATGAGGATACAGATATGATCCCTATTAGATCCCTCTTAGCAGCCGCCACTCTGGCTGTTGCATTTCTTGCGCTGCCTGCCGCCGCTGATACGAATCACAGCCAGGGCACGATGATAATGGGGATCATTCTCAAGATGCTCAAGCGGTCCAGGGCGAAGGCACCATAAAAGCGATCGACTCTGAACAGCAGCAGATAACCCTTACCCATGGCCCGGTTGAAGCGCTTGGTTGGCCCGCGATGACCATGCCGTTTAAGGTCTCTGAGCGTAACTTGCTGGAAGGTGTTGCGGTTGGGGAAAAATCCGTTCCGAGCTCGGTTCCAATACGGAAATTATCGGTATATATTAAAACTAGAATGGCTAAGCAGGCATGACGACCTCCGGATTCGCTGTGCCTGCTTTTATAGAATTCGCTATTGCTCAGTTGAAAGATATAAAAATAACAGAGGGTGGGGAGGTAGGGCAGCAATTATACCATGCCGCTGTCCAGCTCTTACCCCAATATGAACTCTTCGCCTGTCGATACCTCTCATTGGGTCCGCCGTCGTCAGGATAATCAAGCGTACAAGGAGGTACTAATGAAAGATCAAAGCCGTTTTAGCGAGCTAAGTTCGATGTCGCGTCGTAGGTTCCTCGTCACAACAGGCTCATCAACACTAGCCAGTTACCTGATGCTCAACCGCCCAGCGTGGGCGTTGAATGCCGATGTTGCTCGTTCTGGAAACTTTGGTGAACTGGATGCGACTGCAGAGGAAGGAATCGATCTCTATCTCGAAAACCAGGATCTGCTAATCGGTGGCCGCGTTGGCAGGGGATTACCATTAATGGCTCTATCCCCGGACCGGTCATCCGCATGACAGAAGGCAAGGATGCGCTGATACGCGTCCATAACCGCCTGCCTGAATCGAGTTCAATTCACTGGCATGGCATTCTTTACCATTCGACATGGATGGTGTGCCAGGTATTAGCTTTGCCGGTATTCCCGCAGGCGAGACCTTCACTTATCGCTTTCCGGTCCGACAGAACGGTACCTACTGGTATCACAGTCATTCCGGCTTTCAGGAGCAACTCGGTCACTACGGTCAATTAATCGTCGACCCCGCCCAAACAGACCCGGTTGATTACGACGTTGAGCATACGGTTGTCCTGTCGGACTGGACATTTGAAGACCCTCATAATGTGTTCCGTAATCTCAAAACCATAGAGGGCTATTACAATTTCCAGCGGCCGACCCTGGCAAATATCGATGACCAGATGCAGGCAACGGGCATGGCGCTGGGTGAGGTCATTGGCAAACGACTGTCCTGGCAAGGGATGCGGATGGACCCTACCGATATTGCCGACGTCACAGGTGCCACCTACACCTTCCTCATGAATGGCAAGTCGGCTGACGAGAACCCGGTGTTCCTTGCCGAACCCGGCCAGAAGGTTAGGCTGCGTATCGTCAATGCCTCGTCCCAGACCTACTATGATGTTCGCATTCCAGGCCTGCCGATGACCGTTGTTCAGGCTGATGGTCAAGATATCAAACCGGTCGAAACAGATGAGTTTCGCATCGCCGTAGCCGAGACCTACGATGTGATTATTACCTTGCCTGACGACCAGGCTTACACGCTCTTTGCAGAAACCATGGATCGCAGCGGCTATGCCCGCGGAACCCTGGCTTCACGGGTCGGCATGTCTGCAGCCATTCCCGAGCCCCGACGCAGGCCCATGCTTAACATGGCCGACATGGGCATGATGATGAAGGGTGGCATGGAAGGCATGGAAGGCATGGAAGGCATGGAAGGCATGGAAGGCATGGAAGGCATGGAAGGCATGGAGGGATGAACCATGGTGCACTGACAGCATGGTGATGCCGATGGGTCGGCATGCTGCCAATGGGTTACCGACCGAAAATTTGGTAGAACGCGTCAAACACGGCCCATCCGGTCATGGCCCGGCCAGTATCACCATGGCTCAGTCCGCCTACCGACGTCTGGACTATCCTGGGGCAGGCCTTGGGATGATGGCTGGCGGGTGCTGACGTATAGTCAGCTGCGGGCTCTGGAACGCCCCCGCTTAGGCGCCCACCGACCCGGAGTTCTACCTGCACCTGACGGGCAACATGCACCAATTCATCTGGGGCTTCGACGGCAAGAAATGGTCCGAGTCGGACATGATCCGATTCGAGTATGGTGAGCGTCTGCGCATAAATATGATCAACGACACCATGATGAGTCACCCAATCCACCTGCACGGCATGTGGATGGACCTATATGCAGGAGGCGACCTCGACACCAATCCGCGCAAGCACACGGTAAATGTTCAGCCGGCTGAACTGCTGACCGTAGACATTACCGCTGACGCACCAGGACAGTGGGCCTTCCACTGTCACTTGCTTTATCACATGGAGGCAGGCATGTTTCGTACAGTCGCTGTTGTCCGTTCCTTGGAAGGAGGATCGATCAATGCTGATGCATAGCACTCGCCTCTTAACGGCGATGGCCGTCGCTGCTCTACTTTCCGCCCTGCGATGGGACAGAATAAGTCCGGCATGGGAAATATGCCGAACACCTCGGATCTTCCAGTCCATCAGGAATCCGCGAAGTACCACCAAGGCTCAACGCCTGATCTTGAAGTTCCGCCGCTCCCTGAAGGCATGACGCTGGATGAGGTGTTCAACTATGCGGAAAGCGACCCACCCTCGCACTTCCCCGACCCGGTACCCGACGACCAATTGTTTGGGTTCGTGCGCTTCGACCAGTTTGAGTACCGTGTTACGGATGATGATGCCCCGGTAACTTAGGCTGGGAAGCTGATGCCTGGTTCGGTGGTGATATCAACCTATTCTGGTGGAAGACTGAGGGGAGGCGATTTTCGATGGCGCCAACGAAGGGGAAAGCGAGAACGATTTCCTTTATTCGCGGCTTATTACACCTTTCTGGAGCGTTCAGACCGGTGTCCAGTACGCTAACGAATGGACCCCGATGATTACGAGGATCGCTGGTCGTATGTGCTCGCGCTGCAAGGTTTGGCCCCTTATCAGCTCGAACTCGATAGTTCGCTGTATGTTTCCGAGGACGAGGATCTGACGTTAGAATTCGAAGGAGAGTACGACCTCCGTATCACCCAGCGTCTGGTGCTTCAGCCCCGTGCGGCAATGAGCTTTGCGGCTCAGGACATTCCTGAACGGAATCTCGGGTCTGGCATGACCAATGCCGACTTGGACCTGCGCCTGCGCTATGAAATCAAGCGGGAATTTGCCCTATATAGGCGTACGCTACCAGTCCTTCGTTGGCGAAACTGAAGACATCATGGCTGCAGCCGGCGAGAAGACCGAACAGTGGCTACTTATGACCGGGGTGCGCTTTGCGTTTTGATTCTAGAAACAGCAGCTCGGGAAGGCTTTCATCCTGAACATTCAACTATGCAAGGCGATGCGCGCCAACTCTGGCGATCCATTCGGGCTATTCTGGCACTGCCCGGCGATAAGCCAACCCGCTGCGTCTTGCAAAAGCCGACAGGCTATTGAGGTGAATCTCTAGTTGACCGTTCGCGAGCTATTGAAAGGATGTTTGAATGGCGAAAAATAATATTCCGTGTCATGTCGGTTTCATTCCTGATGGAAACCGTCGCTGGGCCCTGGATCATGACCTGCCCAAAGAAGCCGGATATGCTCATGGTATCGACCCGGATTGCTGCTGTACGAGAAATGTAAAGAATGCGGGATTCAGGAAACAACAATCTTCTGTTTTACCCAGGACAACACCAAACGGCCTTCCATTCAGAAAAAGCATTCAGCGAGGCCACCGTTACATTCGCTTTAGAGATCGTACGCCGTGGAGCCGCGCTTCTTGTTGTCGGCGATGAGACCTCGGCACAATTCCCCGAGGAATTAAAGAATTCCGGCAGCGCCAAGGTGCTGGAATGAAAGTGAATTTACTCGTCAACTATGGTTGGGAATGGGATCTAGCCGGCCTTAAAACGGTGGCCTGCGTTCAGATGAAGTTTCACGTCTGGATTTAATAGTGGGGAGGGATCGCGCTTAAGCGGTTTTCTCCCGGTGCAATCAGTTTATGCGGATTTCTATGTCAGGGAGGAATATTGGCCAGACTTTGCACCGCACCATTTTGAGGACGCACTCGCTTGGTTTAAAACCAGGACCAGACACTCGGTGGGTAATGGCTTCAACGGCCTGTGAGAAAAACTTACGAGCGCCGAGTCTATATGAAGACTTTGTGCAGGATAGCTAGGATCTCGCCGTCAAGAATGAGGAGTACGTCGCGTACTCTACACGGAAAACACCGTCAGCTAGTTGTCATTCCGCAGCGCCGGGCAGACCATCGACCTGGATCCGATCATGGCGGAGCTAAGTGGCATCGAACTGCATTCTTATGGTCGACAGCTGTGGCGCACGAGCTGGTTGGGGCCAACAAACGTGGCTTTTCTGGACGGATGCGAACGCAAGAAACTAATAGGACACTCACTCGAACAGAACTCAACAATGATTTTTCTGCCAATACAGTGCAGCCTGGGCAGTAGTACTAGAATAGACATGAAACAGCAGGGTGTGCCCGTTCCCTCAAAACGGTTGTGCATGTGAACTGCTAAAATAGATCCCGCGAATTTTTCCCACCAGGCGTTCTTCAACGAAGAGTATTCCCGTATCGAGATGCATCTGGTCAGTCAGTAGTCTCAAGTCGCCACTATTGAAGGGGAGCGCTTCAGTTTTCTGGAAGGGGAGACGGTTCACACTGAAAACTCGTATAAATACACGGTCGAGGGTTTCAGGCGTTGGCTGGTCGTGCGGGATTTGAGGCGCTCTCGTCCTGGACCGATGCGAATAGCTTGTTTAGCGTCCACTACCTGACGCGTGCCTAGGGGACACTGATAGCGCGGCTACTACAACTCCGCATCAAGCGCTGATAGGGAAGTCCGAGGACAGGCCAATCCGCTAGCACACATAAGGGTCACGCCAGCTCGCGGAGTCACTGGTAGAAACGCGGCGCGCTGAGCCACAAGCGGCCACTAACGAAGAGACACCTACGGCGACGTCGGTGGCAACTCCACCAGCTACGAAAGGTGCGGCGTTCCCGAAAATGAGAGGAGCTGGAAGCCGCCTTTACGGGCAACCATGGCTGGTTCTTCCGCAACCGAAATGACCAGGAGGTGACTGTTACACTGCGTATCGATGGCAATTACGGCGAGCTTAAATGTATGATGTAAGCTGCTAGAAAAGCAACGCCCCACCGTAAAAATGCATGACAGGGGCTTTGGTTAGCTGGCGTGACAAAGGATGAATTGTAAATATGAAGAGAACAACAGCCTCATATGTGCCATTATTCGGGCGTTGCTACAGATGACTCAGGGAATGGAGCTTGCTCGCTTTCGTCTGCTTGGTGACGCCTTTGCTCTTGTGTCCATAAGGTCTTGAGATAATTCACCACATCGCGTATCTCGCTGGGAGCCAAAACTTCCTGGTACGCTGGCATCGTTAGTCTATCGGTTTTATTCCAGGGTCGCGCCAACCTTCGGCTACGATTCGATAAAGCATCGCATTCGAGTGTTTCCAAGTATGTCCCTCTGGCCCATGTGGTGGGGCGGGTAATTCTCCCGGAATTTTGCTGCTGCCAATTGGGCATGCCTTCGCCTTGTGTACCGTGGCAACTGGCACAGTATTGTCGGTAAACTTTTTCCGTCATCCAACTGAGGCGTATCGTTTGAAGAAGGGCGGCCCTCAGCCATAGCGTGCCCCACACCAACAACACTTAACGTCAGCCATGAGGCAATGAAAACCAGCGCTTACGCATCGGGATAAGTCCATGATTGGCCTTCGTCTTCACTGTGTAGAAGCTTCCCTTTCTGGTTTAAACCATAGAGCGTGCCTTTGGGGAGAGGGTAAGCGCAACGAGTACTGTGCCGTCACCAGCTACTGGTTGCCACTCTTGTCCACCCGTTTCGCTACGCCATAGGCCCTGCTGAGTAGCCACATAGACTCGCTTTGGGTTGTCAAGGCTATATGCCACATCATAGACGCTGCCAGCATCAAGTTCTCCGGTCGGTCTCCAGCCGCAAAAGCAGTCCATCGATAGACGCACCGCATCGTCAGATACCGCGTAAAGCCAGCCGGTCTGCATGCTGCCTTCCATGTCCGAGTGAACGAGTCGGTTAACCTTTGTGAAGGGCCGCTGTCCATTTTCTTCCAGGTGTTGCCAGCATCCTCGCTTTGGTAGATGCCGTTTTCGGCAATCACCGCATAAAGTGTTTCGTCCTGGCGGCGATGCACGGTTAGCGCAGTCACCCGGCTAGGTAGGTTAGCGCTGAGCTCTTGCCAGGTTTCTCCATTGTCGGTGCTACGCTGCACCCCAATTGAGGTGCCTGCAATATAGAGCGTTTGCGAGTCAGTATAGGGAACCGATACCGCTAGCAACTGGCCTTCAGTCACGTCTTCGGGCAAGGGAATCGCATTCCAAGCCATGCCTTCGTCGGTACGCTGAAATAGCTGGTTGGCCTCAATCTTAAACAGGCGTTTGCCTGTTACGTCATAATGCAATGAAAGCAACCCTTCTTCGGTTGCCAAGGCCGTACTGGTGCTGCCAAGGCTGACTGCGACCAAACCTGCCAGCAAGAAGACACGTAAAACGACTCTTGATGTTGTACATTTCAATATTTCCTTAAATAACCATTAACCGATAACACCGAGGGCAGGGAAAGTGCGCAATAACCAATATGACAGCTCGGATAGTTTGCCAGTGATCATTAAGCTACCCATCAGAATCATGATCAATCCAGCCGCGATATGTATAAAGCGCCCCAGCGGCGCAAGAACTGCTGGTGCTTTATGAAGCGATCAAGTGAAAGGGCACTTAGCATGAAGGGCACGCCCAGACCCAAAGAATAAACGCCGAGCAACGCCATCCCGCTCCAGGCGTTGGCCGTGGAGGCGCTGACGGTAAGAATGGCACCCAGAATTGGGCCAATGCAGGGGTCCAGCCAAATGCAAACGCTAAACCAAGTAAGTAAGCTGCACTGCGGGTTCCACCGACGTCCTTCAGTCGACCCATAAACCGCCATTCTTGATGAAACCAGCGCCATGGCATGAGCCCGGTCATGAAGGCGCCAAACAGGACGACGATAAGGCCACCGACTAGGTTTGCTTCTTGGCGATACACCAGCAGCAGACGACCAATGGCAGTGGAGCTGGCTCCCAGCAACAAAAACGGTTGAAAACCGAGCACGAACCATATCGACTGGGTTAACACCCGCAGACGTTCTCGTCTATCCGCTTCCTGTAATTGTCCGAGCGAGCGGCCGGTCATGAAAGAAAGATAGCCAGGCACAAGTGGCAAAACACAGGGCGAAATGAACGAGATCAGGCCTGCCAGAAAGGCAGTGACCAGTCCTATATTGGCTACTTCAAGCATTACCCTTTACCCATGGCTAGGCTTGGAATTTAGATGAGGACTGCTTGATTGACTCGCTTTGATCGACTAGTTGGCGAGTGGTAGGCGCTGTTCCGGCATTCACTTCTGAAGCGTCTTCTACCCGAGCCTGAACATTGGTAGCGTCGCTTTGCTCGGTCGCTTCACCTTTTTGTCTTTGCACTTCATCATGCATAGGCCTAATCCGCACATAATGAGACATGGCAATAGGCTCAATAGAATAGGCGCAATGCCTAGCAAAACCAGATTATCCCAGCCAAAAGCAAGGCCGCCAGCCACTGCCACGCTACCCAGCAACATCAGGCCGCGTGACCCTGTCAAAAGCCATTTAGCCCCGATTTTTGTTTGCCCTGTTGGGTTTTGTCGTCACAACAACTCATGGTGCTACCTCATTATCTGGTTGCAATCATTTCGGCAAGAAAGTCGATCATGTCTTGAGTATTCCACTCGGCTTCCCCACGAGGCGCCCAATTTCTTTGCCTTGGCGGTCAAGTAGAAGCGTCGTGGGAATACCTACGGCCCCAAGATCTGCGCTAGCCATTCCGGTTTTATCTATATAGGGAGCCAGATGTTCAATGCCTATCTCTTGATAGAATTCATTAACAATCTCGACCCCTTACGGTCGATCGATAAGGCGACCACCTCAAAATCATCGCTGCCAAGCTCATCTTGTAGGGCATCTAAAGTGGGCATTTCCTCTCGGCAAGGCCCGCACCATGTTGCCAGATGTTGAGTAGAATCAGCTTTCCTTCAAAGTCAGCCAACGTGAAGGGTACCGTCGCTATCCTCGAAGCTGATTTGTGCCACATCGTTGGGGTAGCCCAGAAGAAACCCTGTGGCCCTGAACTTTCTGACGGGGCGGCCATGGCAAGGGATGTGGCAGTCATCAGAAATACAGCTACGAAATGTCCTGTCAGGATGGGGTGTTTCATCGCCGCACTATCCTTTAGTGAGTCGCGTAAATGTCGGGGTCTCAGTCGATTGCGAGGCGATGGCATAGACTTCCAACGGGCCACGCTTTTCTCCCGACATGCCCGGTGAGCCAAGCGGCATTCCCGCACACTCAGCCCTATGATAGAGGGCTTTTCATCAAGCACTTGTCACGCTCTCAACAGGCACATGCCCTTCGAAGAGATAGTCCCCTACGACCGTGGTATGGCAGCCATGCAGTTCTTCAGGGACGTTATACTCGGCTTTCATTTTAACAAGATCATGGGTGTCGATCGTCTCCACGTCGAAGCCGTTTTGTTCCAAATACTTGGCATATTCGGCACAACACCCGCAATTGGGATTTTTGTAGAGAGTCGCTGATATATCAGCCGCCAATCCCGATACGGGAAAAGCCAGCAAAGACGTAACGGCAAGCGCTTTCCAATGTTTCATATGTTGTGTGTCCGGTTAGATATCAGAGGAAGGTCCAAGCGACGCTATCCGCATGATGAAAAGGTTGCTTGCGTACAAGCAACCCTATCCGAGCCGCTTTAAGCGTCGTCGTTCTCATGCTGCATGTTTTCCATCATGGCGTTACATTTTTCCATCATGGACTTCATATCGCCCATCATGTCGTGCATACCCCTGCTTGCATCATATTGCTATGCATGGCGTTGCCCTCCATCGGCTTCTGTTGATTCTCTTCTTGGGCAAGAAGCGAGCTAGCTCGAAGCTGCTGGCAGCAACAATGGCAGTAAACAGGATCGCAGTATTACGTTTACGCATGACACTCTCCTCTGTGTGTGAGTCACTCTGCCAAACGCGCTGGTGGTAGGACTTGATTACGGTTTTATCCTGTGGCAGAAGTGCTTTTTAAGATATCCTTAAAGCAGACTTTAAGGTCAAGGCCTCATTTTAAATTTCGTTATACAACCTAAATGTTTGTCATGAGCGCTCAGCTGAAGACTTGACCTTTGGGCAGCCTAACGGTTGTAAGCTGGCTACGAATAAACGAATGAGGATAAGCCAATGCGAGTCTCAGAGCTGGCTCAGACGGGAGGAGTAACGGCAGAAACGGTACGCCACTATACAAGGGAAGGGTTATTGCAACCGCACCGCGACCCGCGCAACGGTTATCAACTCTACGATGCAGAGTCCTTGGGGCGCCTACGTTTTATCGATTGCCTGCGTTCGCTGGGTGTTAGTCTTCCAGAGATCAAGCAAATATTATCTTGGGCGGATCAAGGCACTGCAGAGTTTATTGAACCAGTACCACTCGCCACTCAAAGGGGACGTCTTTACTTGCGGGCTCAAGAGTTCCAGGTGATAGCGCGCTGGATAGATAATATGAATCAAGACAAGATGACTGAAAGTTTCAGCCTGAAGGAGCTCATCGAATCGCTTGGATCTAGAAAATCAGACGTCGAGATTAATGATAAGCGAGGTCATCATTAATGTTGCGATGGGGTCATGGCACCGTGCGTATCCACCATCCCTATCATGGATTCCAAATACCAGAGTTGCCAGACGGCAAACGCAATAATTAGCAGCGCTGCTAGCGTACGAGTCGCAGGACTACGTATCCATATTGAGACGCGGCGCGCTGCCACACCGGTCGCTAGGACGGCAGGCAGGTGCCGAGCCCGAAGGCCCCATCATCGCGGCGGCACGCAATGGCTCGGCTACGGCCAGACTCCAGGCCAGCATCGAATAGATTAGCCCACAAGGCATCCAGCCCCATAGCGAGCCAAGTGCGAACGCTTGGGGCACTTTACAACAGGCATCAAGCGACGTCCTATTGGTTCGATGCGGCGCCACAGAACGCGCCCTAGTGCCTCGATACGTAGCAAGCCCTTCCACCAGTTGGCGATATAAAGCGCCATCAGTATCAACATGACCGCCGCCAGGATACGCAATACCAGGGCGAAGCTGTCCAATGCATGGTTGAGCACGGAACCGAGCAGGGCCACCAAGGCACCCGCGATCATGTAGCTGCTGATACGGCCTAAATTATAGCCGAGCAACAGAGCTGCTAAACGGCTAGGTTGTCGCATGCTGGGGGCACAGCAAAGGTCAGGGCACTCATGATGCCGCCACACATGCCGATACAGTGCGCGCCTCCCAGCAAGCCGAAGACGAAGGCCGCCGCCAGCGGCGGCAGGCTCAGGTCGGCGGGATTCATTTAAGGAGCGCCTTTGGTGCTATCCGCCGTACCAAGGGAGGGGCTGGTGGCGAAGGTCGCCGGAGGAGCCGTACGGTGAGATAAGTTCGACCTGTTCGGGTGGATAGCAAAGTCCTTGATCGGAACAGCCCTGAAAGGTCACCACGACGGCCAACGGTCCGATCACGGTCTCGCTCGCCTCGATGGGCGCACTCACCAACACCTGATTGTAGAAAACATTAATGTCCCCAAAGATGCGTGCGACATTGGCTCACCAGGTGGCAAAGCCAGCTCTCCGAAATTGATACTTCGAGAGACTCTCAATCGCAAACTGATGCCGATGAAGGTAATAGTCTTCGGCGACGGTGAAACCGACATAAACCCGATCATCGTCTCGCCAAGCGGTGGTTCGGAAGGCTTCTGTAGCCGGTAGAAAGTCACGTTGCGTCGAACGGTTAAAGGGGAGCTTTGTCACCAACCCCAAATATCTCTTCACGTGCCGCTACCGGTGTGACTATAAAGAGTGCCACCATTAGAAAAGCGAAGACTTGTTTCATGAGTTTAACGCCGCCTTTGGCTTATCCACTGGCTGACGTCTGGACCAAGCGACCAGAGCAAAACCCGCTATGAGCATCGGTAGTGTCAACAGCTGCCCCATGGTCAACCAGCCAAAAGCGATGAATCCCAACTGAGGGTCTGGGAGGCGCACGAACTCCACGATGAAGCGAAAGGCTCCGTACAGAAGCAGGAACAACCCAGAGATGAGGCCTCGCTGACGCGGTCGGCGCGATAGCCACCACAGCACGGCAAACAACACGACACCTTCAAGGGCAAACTCGTAGAGAGCCGAAGGATGGCGTGGCTCTGGGCCCAGCTCCATCATGGATGGAAACACCATTGCCCAAGGTACATCACTAACTCTTCCCGGTAACTCGTGATTGATGAAGTTACCGGGCGACCCGCTCCCAGGCCGATCGGGACTAACGGAGCAATGAAGTCAGTCAGTTGAATAAAAGCCAGTTGATGTTTGCGAGCAAACAGCCAGGCAGCCACTAATACACCGGCAAGGCCGCCATGAAAGCTCATGCCTCCTTCCCAGATTTTTAATAACCAAAGGGGTTTGCTTGCAGTTGTTCGAGCCCGTAAAACAGCGCATAGCCAAGACGGCCGCCAACGATGATGCCGATGGCGCCGTAGAAGATCAGGTCGCCCATATCATCGTGGCTTAGGCCGAGTCGGTGGGCTCGATGCCGACCCAACCACCAAGCAGCGACTAGCCCGATGACATACATTAAGCCATACCAGTGGATCTGAAGGGGCCTATGGCGATGGCGATCGGATCAATTTGAGGGTATTGCAACATATACCTTCCTTAACTTAGCGTTACAGATGGAGTCATTAATAAAAATAATGCGTTTTCATAACCGTTTTATCGTTTCCACTTCTCGACTTCTTGGATGACTCGCTCAACATCTTCAGACGTTATGTAACCTGTATGTTTGTAACGAATAGTGCCTTCGGTATCGACCAGATAGCTTTCTGGGGCGCCATACACACCTAGCTCAAAACCTAGGTTACCCTCTGGATCAAAGATGTTGACTTCAAAGGGTTCCCGAACTCGTCAAGAAACTCGAGCCCCTTTGCCTGGGTATCCTTGTAGTTGATCCCAACCAAGCGGACGCCTCGCGCGGCTAAATCCAATAACTGCGGCATTTCATGTTTGCAAGTCGGACACCACTCTCCCACACATTGACTAATGTCACCTTTCCTTTAAAGAGATTCATCAACGAGCCTTGAGGGTCTTCCAGCGTTGTCAGGCTGAATGGCGGAAACGGCTGAGCTAACAAGGGTGAATCTCTGGCGCTAGGATCCATTGATAAGCCCTGATAAAGAAAAGCTCAAACCAAAAAGCCCAATAGGGGTAAAATAGCAATGTCCGAGATTTCACGTGTACGTCTCACAGGTAGTAGCGGGTAAGTGCCTGCTGAGCATTGTTAATGCTTACGAAAGTTGATTTAGAGCACTCGGTTGCTATCGGTCATGGCTGTCGAGCCCATAAGCGTTTCGCCAGCAGAGGCAGCAATGTAATGCCACTGATGAGAATCAGCGCGATTGTGAGGCCACGGGAGTCGGCCGTAATCAGCACTTCGCCGAACATGACGATTAGATACGCCGTGGGGATCACGCCGGCCAGTGTGGCGATCAAAAGCGCCAGAAAGACAGGGTGATACCTGCCGCATAGCTGACGGCATCAAACGAAAGGAAGGGCACCAATCGGGATGCAAAACGATGAGCATCAAGCCTGTCTGAGAGCGCTCCTTTCCCAGCCAGTTGAGGATGGGCCGCGTACGCGGCCAGCGTTACATCACTTCATAGCCGAGCAAACGAGCAATGCAGAAAGCGAGCAGAGCACCGGCTTCGGCACCGATAACGACATAGATCGTCCCCAAACTGGGCCGTAAAGCGCACCAGCCACCATCGCAATTGGGCCACTGGGAATCGGGCTCATGACAATGGCCGCCATCATCATAAAGATGATGGCCAACGGCTAGAAGCCCAGCCTATCAAGCCACTCACGCAAGGCCTGCTTGTCGGTCAAGACCGACAAGGCGCCGGTCTCCATCAGAATCAATAAAGGGCCGCCAAGCCCATCAATAGAGTGAGCCCCAAAAGAGCGTTTGCTTTACGCTAAGCTTGGTTGCCATGTGCATCTCAGTGGTCGTGATTGGGAGACTCGCATCTCAGCCCTGTACCGTTATGGTGTATCATTCAACGCCCAATATTTCGCGAAACTGGTCGGTCGACACTGCGCCATTGATACGCTGAACTTTCCCGGCTTCATCACGGTAGTAGCTGGTCGGCGTTCCCGTAGCACCGGCCTCACGCATGATCTGGGCGTGATTTCTAAGAAGCTTGACTCTCCTCCGACGGCTCCACCGGCCTTATGCCGCCATTGCGAAATTCCAGTTCATGAGTTTCGAGAGCACTGGCCGGATTGTCGGATTCAAGGATTGCAGCAGCTTTGCGAAGACTGTCCTCTGATAGCACGCCGACCAGCACGTGACGAAGCTGTAACACGCCTTGCTCAATGAGCGGGCGCGAATTTTCCAGAGTGCATTGCAGTAGGGGCAGTTGGGGTCTGTTAGTGTGTACACAATATGCGAAGCATCATCATTCCTCCGAGATAAAACGAGTGTTTTCAAACGCACTCCAGGTAGCTTCCAGCATGGGGTCCAGCACCAGAGCCTGAAGCTGGCTTTCCATAACGGCATTGCCCTGCGGGTCGATTAACGTACCAATGACGGCGTAGTCGGAAGAGGAGGAGATATAAGCTGCCATAGGCTCATTATCATAAGACAAGGCATAGCCTTGAGACCGTCAGGCGCTTCGAAGCTGCCATGGAAGGTGAACCCTTGATCCACCAATGCGGTAATCGATTTGGGCAAGGGAGACTCAGTATTCGTGGCACTGCTGGCCTGACGACTCTCAGTGGCATCAGTACTTGCTTCCTGCGCCAACGCAGGCAACGTTATAAGACCTAACAGACCTGCAGCAGCTAGGCAATAAGTGATAGGTAGGATATATCTCATGGATGCTCTCTTTATTAGTTTCTGATCTACCCAAGGGGACGATTGTATTCGGTTGCCAGCTTCATCACTTCTTATTAAAAACAGGTATTTGATGAGCGCAGCAACACCAAGCCCCAGCGCAATAATCAACAAGATCGCTATTAGGCCCATCCCTGCCATACCCCACATGCAGCTTTCACTTCCCATCATTTTGAATTCCTCGTTAACACGACATTGTTTGGTTTAGGCGCGATGAACAGCATCGTTTGGACGTGGTGTGGCATTGCCGGTATCCGATGTGAAACGGCGTAGCCGCAACGAGTTAGTCAGCACAAAACACTGGAAATGCTCATGGCCGCCGCCGCCAGCATGGGGCTGAGCAATACGCCGATGAACGGATAGAGCACGCCCGCCGCTACGGGGATTAGTGCTACGTTGTAGCCATAGGCCCAAACGAAATTGCCGATAATGGTCCGGTGGGTACGCTTGAGAGCGCTGTGGCATTGACGATGCCTCGCAAATCGCCACTCATCAGCACCACATCGCCAGACTCGATGGCGATATCGGTACCAGTGCCGATCGCAATGCCCACGTC
The DNA here is from genome assembly GCA_007182875.1 of Vreelandella sulfidaeris. Lineage (GTDB taxonomy): Bacteria > Pseudomonadota > Gammaproteobacteria > Pseudomonadales > Halomonadaceae > Vreelandella > Vreelandella sulfidaeris. The sequence continues at coordinate 138,387 of AP019515.1, forward strand.
GGCCTGCGCTAACGCGGGAGCATCATTGATTCCATCTCCCACAAAAGCGACACGCTTGCCCTCCGCTTGGAGACGCCGGATCTCTGCCGCTTTCTGGTCGGGCAGCACCTCGGCGAGAACCTGCTGGATGCCAACCTGCCGTGCGATAGCATCGGCAGTAGCACGGTTATCGCCGGTGAGCATGGCCACGTCCAGCCCTTGCGCTTTGAGTGCTGCGATAGCCTCGGCAGAGCCTTTAAGGGATCCGCCACCGCGATGACTGCAGCAAGCTGACCGTCTACCGCGGCATAGAGTGGGCTCTTGGCGTTCTCGGCCAACACCTTGGCGCGTGTTTCTGCCTGGCCGAGGTTGATTTCCAGCCGACGCATGTAACGATCAGCTCCTACTTGCACCAAGTGGCCGTCGACCTCGGCTTCAATGCCGTAGCCAGGCTCGGCACTAAAGCGACTGACCGGGGTAATTCCAGCCCACGGGCCTTGGCGCCCTGTACAATAGCCTCGGCGATGGGGTGCTCGCTTTGAGCTTCCACCGCCGCGACCAGTCGCAGCACTTCGTTTTCATGGCCGTTGATCGCTTCGAAGTCGGTCAGTTCGGGGCGCCCTTGGGTCAAAGTGCCGGTCTTGTCCAGTACCACCGTATTCATCTTGGCCAGCGTCTCAAGCGCCGCCCTTTACGAAATAGCACTCCCATCTCGGCCTTTCCGGTACTGACCATGATGGCCGTTGGGGTGGCCAGACCCATCGCACAGGGGCAGGCAATTAGCAGCACGCTAACGGTAGTGACGAAGGCAAAGGACAAAGACGGCGCCGGTCCGAAAGCGAACCAGAGTGCAAAGGTAATCGCGGCAATAACGATGACCACAGGAACAAACACACCAGCAACCTTGTCGGCTAATTGCTGAATGGGGCTTCTCCGCTTGGGCCGTTTCCACCATCTTGACGATCTGCGACAAGACGGTGTCGGCACCGACTCGCGTGGCCCGAAAGGTAAGTGCACCGTTCTTGTTGATAGTGCCACCGACGACTTCGGAACCCTTCTGTTTGACGACCGGCACTGGCTCACCGCTGATCATCGACTCATCAATGTAGGAGTGACCCTCCTCAACGATGCCATCGACTGGAACACGCTCCCTGGGCGAACCAAAATACGATCGCCCGTGACGACGGCGTCGATAGGCAGCTCGACGGTTTCATCCTCGCGGATGACACGGGCAGTTTTCGCCTGTAATTGCAGAAGCTTCTTGATCGCCTCGGAAGTGCGACCTTTGGCAATGTGTTCAAAATAGCGACCGAGCAGAATTAGCGTCACAATGACCGCTGCCGCTTCGAAATAGCTCACGGCTGTTCCGACGGGGAAGAGCGCGGGCGCCAGCAAGGCGGCGACTGAATAGAAGTAGGCAGCGCTCGAGCCGATCATGACGAGGCTGTTCATGCCCGGATTAAAATGCCGGAGTTCGGCGAAGCCGGCACGATAGAAGCGTGCACCTGCATAAAACTGCACCGGTGTCGCCAATAACCACTCGACGCCCATCCAGGCGCGATGCGGCATTAGACTTGTTAACAGCGTGTCAAAAGGGAATCATTTTCCCCATGGCGATAATGACCACCGGAATCGTGAATATTGCCGCGAGCACGACTCGGCGGCGAAGCTCAGCTCTCCCGGTCCTCGCTGTCCGTCGGTGGCGGCGTATCGGTATCCTGTGGTTCATAGCCTGCCTCGCGGATGGCATGCTGAATACGCGTTAACGAAACGGCTCCCGGCAGGAAGCGAACGAAGGCCTTCTGGGTAGCAAGGTTAACACTCACTTCCACCATGCCGGGCAGCTTCGTTAGCGTTCGCTCTATCCGAGAGACACACGATCCACAACTCATGCCGGTGATGGGAATGTCGAGACTTTCCACCACAGGTTGATAGCCCGCTGTTTCAATGGCGTTGAGTAGGCTAGTGGTCGTGGTACCTGCTTCGACCTGGATAGCCGCCTTCTGGGTGGCGAGGTTCACTTGAGCGTTGATCACGCCTGGCTGCTGGCTGAGTGCACGTTCCACACGTCCAACACAGGAAGCACAGGACATACCACGAATCTCGATATCGACGTTTTGCGCCATAATGACGATCTCCTGTTAATTTATCGACGACCTGATATGCGAGCTTGATTCCCCATGTTCGCTATCGAGAAAATGCCCGATCATTCAGTCTGCTCAGCGATAGCTTCAACAATCGGGCAGCCTTCCTGCATAGGCCCTGCGCCTGCACATTCGTCCAGTGTTTTCGATAATACGGCTTCAATCCGCGTGAGATGTTTGATCTGCTCTCGCACCTTGTGCAGCTTCTCGCTGGCGATGCGTTTAGCTTGCGCCCGGTCGCCATTAGCATCCTGAAGCATTAACAGCTCCCGAATCTCTTGCAGCGTGAAGCCCCACTGCTTGGCATGGACGATAAACTGCAACCGATCCACAGCTTCCAGTGGGTAACGCCGATAGTTGGCATCGGTCCTCCTCGGAGGAGGCATAAGTCTCTCTTTTTCGTAGAATCGAATCGCCTGGCTAGCGACCCGCTTCGTTCGGCAAGCTCGCCGATACTTAGTGTTTGCATAGCGTTACCTCACGACATTATTAATCCAAGCTTCTGGCAGCCTGACTCAACGAATCTACCGGTCGGGGCTCCTATTGCTCCGGTTGGCGCACGACCCTAAGGTAGGGCGTCTTGGTGTTCCAGCCTTCGGGAAAGTGTTGCCTAGCGTCATCATTCGATAGCGATGGCGAGATGATGACATCGTCACCATTTTGCCAGTCAACGGGGTGGCCACTTTGTGCTTGTCAGTTAGCTGAAGCGAATCGAGAACCCGCAGTATCTCGTCGACATTACGTCCTGTGCTGGGTGGATACGTCAAAGTGAGACGAATTTTCTTGTCAGAATCGATGATGAAGACCGTACGCACCGTCAGTTTGGGGTCGGCTTTGGGATGGATCATTCCATAAAGCTTCGCTACCACCTGATCTTCGTCAGCCAGCAGGGGTAGTTCAGGGCCGTGCCCTGAGTCTGTTCAATATCCCCGCCCAGTCGTGGTGAGAGCTGAGGGGATCCACCGAAACCCCAACCAGTTTGGCACCCGCTGGGTGAATTCGTTCTTTCGCTTGGCAAACGCGCCCAGTTCTGTGGTGCATACTGGCGTAAAATCAGCGGGGTGCGAGAACAGCACCGCCCAGCTGTCGTCAAGCCATTGGTGAAAGTTGACCGTGCCTTGCGTGGATTCGATCGTGAAGTTTGGTGCTGTCTCGCCCAGTTGTAGCGCCATGGAAATGTCCTCATGTCATTCATTGAGTAGCCACCATAACTTTGAAGTCAACTTTAAGGTCAAGCCTGATGTGTAATATTTGCAGTTCGGTAGGAGACAAATAATTTGCCAATAAAGGTTGACCTTAAAGTAGCTGTAAGCAAAATTCTTATGGCGCTAAAATGGACATGATAGGAGGTAGCACCATGGGATTGGTATCAATACCCTTGTTGGCTGTCTCCATAACTTAAGTTGCGATAACACATTGGAATCTCTCTCTTCCATCGGCTTGGTCGGCGCCTTTATCGGCGGATTGGTCTCCTTCTTCTCGCCCTGCACGCTGCCCTGTTACCGGCCTACCTGTCGGTGGTCACAGGCGGTAGTGCCGGTAAAGCCGACAGGCGGTTAGAGGCATTGACCCTCAGTGCCTTCTTCGTCTTCGGCTTCAGCATCGTGTTCATCCTACTCGGGCTCGGCGCCAGTAGTATCGGGCAACTGATGCGAGGGTATCGTCAAGAATTCAACTGGGTTGCCGGCTCGGCGGTGATCGTGCTGGGCCTCTTCATGACCGGCGTGTTCCGGTTGCCGCTTTTCCAGCGTACCTTTCAGTTCACCCCAATGTCCAGGGTGGCTCCCCGCTGTCGGCGACTGTGTTCGGGATCTCTTTGCCATCGGTTGGACGCCTTGTATCGGCCCCATCCTGGGCGCCATCCTGATGGCCACGTCCAACGCTGCTAGTGCTCAGGCTGGAATGATATATCTCAGTGCCTACTCGGCTGGCCTAGCGCTACCTTTTCTTGCCAGCACTTTACTGATTAACCGATTCGCTCTGCATCGGCAAAGCCTAGGAAGGTGGAGCGCCTATGCTCGCCCCGTGGCGGGCACGATTGTGATCCTGATGGGCATCGCCATCGTTACGGGGTATATGACACGGCTTTCCAGTATCATGGTCGACCTTTTCCCCTGGCAACCTTGGGGTAGGCTAATTGTAAGTTGTTTAGTTTCTCCAAAATGAGGCTCTTAGCGAGGTGCTTATAACATTTACATTACCATTAATGACTATTTAATAGCTCTTTTTCTGCATTACCTTTAACTTTTTACCAAAGTTTTGTATCTTTTGTTTTTATTTTATAGATTTAATTTTCCTGAAAGCCTTTGTGAAAATGCCCTAAATGCACTGCAAAATACTGAAATAAAGCGTGATTATTGCTGCGCGATCATTTAGGAAGTCTTGTTATATGAGTCTTTTTCAATAGAATGCCCGACTATGAAATTATATACCCGGTTTTATTGTATTTATTTTGAGTTTTGCACTTCCCGTAACGGGAACGGCGCAAACCCTTATGATGACCGGTTCTTTCTCCATGGATCATTCGAATGTTTACGTTACCCCGGAGTCTAGTTTCTCGGGGACACCGAGCATGAATGCTGTTCGCAGCACGAACGAGATGACTTTGCCGACTGCAAGAGCGGCAAGGAATGTAAAACCAGCAGCCTGCTCCAGGTAGCTGTTATCAAAAGCCTGCCGTTTTCGCCCAGCCAGCTCCCTCTTGTGTTGGCAATAAATTTTGTGCGGTCCCTCACCAGATGCCGTTTGGCATCCTCCCGCAGCTGATTCCTATTATGTAATGAATATCATCCGGCGCCCCTGAAGCTTTCGGATGGTCATCGCGTGCCTTTGGTTCGCGCTGGAACATAAACGGAATCAATCACCATGAAATACCGAATCAATTGGCTTCGTGCGTGCACGGCCGCCCTATTCGTCAGCTCGCTTGGCTTTCCTGGGTTGTCAGTCGCACTTACTTTGGAGCAAGCCTTGAATTTGGCTGAGCGTGAAGCTCCTTCGTTGGCTGCTCAAGCGGCCAATCAGCAGGCGACACGCAGTGCGGCCATCCCCGCCGGAGAACTGCCGGATCCCAAGTTGAGATTAGGACTGCAAAACACTCCCATTGAAGGCGAATCACGCTGGGAGCTTGGCAATGAGCCGATGACCATGCAGATGGTCGGTGTAATGCAGGAAGTCCCTAACCGTGATAAGCGCCGGGCACGAATTGATGCAGCGGATGCTGCTGCGACGGTCGCTGATGCGGAGCAGGCCATTGAGCTTCTTCAGGTACGCCAGGAAACAGCAGACGCCTGGATCACTACCTTAGCGATCGAGCGCAAGCTGGCCCTGTTCAAACAGCTTTATGCTGAAAACGAACTGTTTTCCCGAGCAGTAACAGCGCGGCTTGCCGGAGGACGTGGTCAGCTAGCTGACAGCATACTGCCGAAACAGGAAGCTGTATTGCTAGCGGATCAGGAGGACTTGTTACGGCGCAACGAAACAGCAGCCCGGGCCGCACTAAGCCGCTGGATTGGCCCGGCCGCCAGCCAGCCACTGACCGGTGGCTGGCCACAATGGCAGGACGATTTAGCTCATTACCAGTACAACCTGGAACGGCATCCGCAGTTGCTGGCATTCAATCCGATGACGCGTCAGGCACAGGCTGAAATTGCTGAAGCCGTCGCTGAGAAAACTCCTGATTGGGGCTGGGGCGTGGATTACCAGCGGCGCGGTCGTGATTTCGGCGATATGGTTAGCCTCAGCGTCAATTTTGATCTACCCGTATTTTCCGGTTCACGTCAAGATCCCATTATTGATTCTGAACGCTCTCGTCTGGCCCAGCTTGAAGCAGAACGAGAGGCAGTGTTGCGTAGGTACAACCAATCATTGGCAACTGATCTGGCTGAATACCAGCGGCTTGTTCAAAGCTTGGCTCGGCTTGAGCAGGCTTTGCTGCCGCTGGCTGAAGAGAAGGTGCGACTAGCTATGGCGGATTATCGTGCCGGTAGCGGTGAACTCATGGCCGTCATCAGTGCTCGGCAAGAGCTGGTTGAAACCCGCTTGCGCCGCGTTGATTTGGCTCGGGATCGCTCGTTAACCAATGCTCGCCTACATTTCGCTTTCGGAGATAACCAGCCATGATATTCAAAATCAAGCGACGAGCGTTGCTGATCGGCTGGCCCAGGGTTCTTGGATTTACAGGCCTTGTCGGACTTTCGTTGGCGACGTTGCCCGCTCACGCTCAGGCAGACGAACAGCAAGATAAAGAAGTGCTGTACTGGTACGACCCCATGTATCCCCAGCAGCGCTTCGACGAGCCTGGTCCATCGCCCTTCATGGATATGGATTTGGTGCCTCGTTATGCCGATGAAGGTGGCGATGGCGCCTCCATGTCAATCGACCCTGGCATTATGCAGAACCTGGGGATGCGTGTAGCTACCGTAACGCGTGAGTCTGTCAGTGAGATTGTTACCGCGGCTGGAATCCTGACATTTGATGAGCGTGATGTTGCCATAGTTCAGGCGCGTAGCGGCGGTTTCGTCGAGCGGGTTTATGGCCTAGCGCCGGAAGACGTAGTGGAAAAAGGGCACCGTTGGCCGATTTTCTGGTGCCTGCGTGGGTCGCTGCACAGGAGGAGTATCTCGCCCTGCGCAGTTTGGACGAGCCACAACTTTTAGAGGCAGCTCACCAACGAATGCGCCTGGCAGGTATGCCGGCTGAGTACATTACGCAACTGGAACGTGGTGCAAAAGCGATATCAGTATGGACCGTCAGTAGCCCCATCAGCGGCGTGCTGCGAACGCTTGAGGTGCGCGAAGGTATGACGTTGCCTGCTGGCGCCGCTGGCGCGCATCAACGGCTTGAAACCGTCTGGCTTGAAGTAGCGGTGCCCGAGTCTCAGATGAGCGTATTGGCAATGGGTCAACCTGTCGAAGCTAGGCTTCCAGCGTTTCCAGGTGAAGCGTTGCAAGGAACGATTGAGACTATCTTATCAGAAGCCAACCTGGACAGCCGAACAGTACGAGTCCGAATTGAGCTGCCTAATCCTGAGCAACGTCTGCGCCCTGGCATGACCGCTGAAGTAACGTTGACCCGCAGCGATGAGATGGCACTGGTCTTGCCCACCGAGGCTGTGATCCGCACCGGTCGGCGTACTCTTGTCATGGTGACTGAAGGAGAAGGTAAATATCGCCCGATAGAAGTACGAACTGGCCGTGAAGCTGGTGGTAAAACAGAAGTGCTTGAAGGGCTGGAGGAAAATCAGCAGGTAGTCGCTTCTGGTCAGTTCCTGCTTGACTCAGAAGCCAGTCTGCGCGGGTTAACTACCCAAATGAATCAGCCAGTATCGGCTCCTGAGCCTGCATTGCACGAGGCTGAAGGTACCATCATTACTTTGGAAGAGGGTGCGATTGTGCTATCTCACGGCCCCTTCAAAACACTTAATATGCCAGGTATGACAATGTCTTTCCAATCGCAGAGGAGTCTTTGCTGCAAGACCTGGCTCAGGACGACAGGGTGCGTGTAGGCGTTAGCGAAAGTGATGAAGGGCTGGTGATTAAGCGAATCGAAAACTGGGAGGCCAGTTATGATCGCAGCAATCATCCGTTGGTCGGTCGTCAACCGTTTTCTGGTGCTACTTGCCACGCTTTTCTGTGGCATGGGGCATTTGGTCAGTACAGAACACGGCGGTTGATGCACTACCGGATCTCTCTGATGTGCAGGTCATTATCCGTACGCCCTATGCTGGGCAGGCGCCACAGATCGTTGAGAATCAGGTTACTTACCCGTTGACAACCACCATGCTATCGGTGCCTGGGGCCAAAACGGTGCGGGGCTACTCATTCTTCGGTGATAGCTACGTCTATGTATTGTTTGACGACGATACCGATCTGTACTGGGCTCGCCCCGAGTGCTTGAATATTTAAGTCAGGTACAAAGCCGGCTGCCGGCTGGTGTTGCCCCAACGCTAGGGCCTGATGCGACGGGGTAGGCTGGATTTTCCAGTACGCACTGGTCGATCGCACCGGCGCCCATGACCTTTCGCAATTGCGCTCATTACAGGATTGGTTTCTGCGCTATGAGCTGAAGACACTGCCGAATGTTGCCGAGGTGGCACCAATCGGCGGAATGGTCAAACAGTACCAAGTGGTGCTTGATCCGGTGCGTATGGCTAATCGCAAAGTGACGCAGCAACAGGTTACCCAGGCAATTGACGCGGCCAATCGCGAAACGGGCGGTAGTGTGCTGGAGATGGGTGAGAGCGAGTTCATGGTGCGCGCCTCAGGCTATTTGGAGTCTCTTAATGATTTTCGCGACATCCCATTACGCCTGGAGAGTAGCGGTGTGCCGGTTACGTTGGGCGATGTAGCGCATGTCCAGTTAGGCCCGGAGATGCGCCGCGGCATTGCCGAACTCAACGGCGAAGGTGAAGTAGTTGGCGGCGTGGTAATTCTGCGCAGCGGCAAGAACGCCCGCGAAACCATCACGGCGGTGAAGGACAAATTGCAGGAGCTGAAGAAGAGCCTGCCTGACGGGGTGGAGATCGTCACCACCTACGACCGCAGCACCCTGATAGACAGCGCAGTGAAGAATCTTAGTTACAAGCTGCTTGAAGAGTTCATCATAGTTGCACTGGTTTGCCTGATTTTTCTTTGGCATTTTCGTTCTTCGCTGGTAGCGATTGTTTCGCTACCGGTGGGCATCCTTATCGCCTTTATCATTATGCAGCGCCAGGGGTCAACGCCAATATTATGTCGTTGGGCGGGATCGCCATCGCCATCGGCGCGATGGTCGATGCGGCTATCGTGATGATTGAGAATGCACACAAGCACATCGAAGCCTGGCACAAGAAGCACCCAGACAAGGTGCTTAAGGGTGAAGCGCACTGGAAAGTCATTACTGATGCGTCGATTGAAGTGGGGCCGGCACTGTTTTCAGCCTGTTGATCATCACCCTCTCGTTCATTCCGGTCTTTACGCTGGAAGCCCAGGAGGGCGGTTGTTCGGCCCATTAGCTTTCACCAAAACCTATGCCATGGCAGCAGCAGCGGGCCTTTCGATTACATTGGTCCCGGTTCTGATGGGCTACTGGATTCGCGGCAAAATTCCGGATGAGCATCGCGAACCGATCTGGATCTGGATCTAAGCCACATAGCATTGCCGACTGTTAGCCGCTACTGACTTTTACCGGCGAGAGGGAGACTTGCTCTATATGCCAACAGCGTTACCGAGCCTTTCGGTTCAGAAGGCCTCGAGCTGTTGCAACAGACTGATCGGATGATCAAGTCGGTGCCGGAAGTTGAGCGGGTATTCGGCAAGGCCGGCCGCGCTGATACCGCGACCGACCCAGCGCCGTTAACTATGTTCGAGACCACTATCCAGTTCAAACCGAAAGACCAGTGGCGACCGGGCATGACACCGGAAAAACTGATGATTGAGCTGGACCAGGCGGTGCAGGTTCCGGGTCTGGCTAACTTGTGGATTCCACCAATCCGTAACCGCATTGATATGCTTGCCACCGGTATAAAAGCCCCATAGGTGTCAAAGTATACGGCTCGGATCTGGTGCAAATCGATAAAATCACCCAGTCAGTGGAACGGATCGCCCAGACTATCCCAGGGTAAGTTCCGCAGTCGCTGAACGCCTCACGGGCGGGCGTTACATTGATGTCGACATTGAACGCAGCTCAGCAGCACGTTACGGGCTGAACATCTCCGACGTTCAATCCATCGTTGCTGGTGCGGTTGGTGGCGCGAATATTGGTGAAACCGTAGAAGGACTGGCGCGCTATCCGATCAGCCTGCGCTATCCGCGCGAATGGCGTGACTCACTGGACGACCTGCGCAATTTGCCTATCTATACTCCTCAAGGCAGCCAGATCACATTAGGCACCGTGGCGCAAATCAAGGTCACCGACGGCCCGCCCATGTTGAAGAGCGAAAACGCCCGCCTGACAGGCTGGGTCTATGTCGACGTTCGCGACCGAGACATGGCCACGGTAGTGAAAGATATTCGTGCCAAGATCAATGATGAAATAGAGCTCGAGTCCGGCATGAGTATTCGTTATTCAGGCCAATTTGAATTCATGGAACGAGCCAACGCGAAACTCAAACTGGTGGTGCCAGCAACGATAGTCATCATCTTCGTGTTGCTTTATTTGATATTTAAACGCTTTAGCGAAGCGCTATTGATTCTGGCTACCCTTCCGTTCGCCCTTACAGGCGGGGTCTGGATACTGTATTTGCTCGATTACAATTTATCGGTCGCCACGGGTATCGGCTTCATTGCTCTGGCTGGAGTCTCTGCTGAGTTTGGTGTGATTATGTTGTTGTATCTGACCAACGCCTGGGTCGAGCGCAATAAAGCCGGTCATTTTGACGAACCAGCACTTTTGGGGCGATCCGTGAGGGAGCCGTGCAGCGCGTTCGGCCTAAGGTGATGACCGTGGCAGTTATTATCGCCGGTTTGCTACCGATACTGCTAGGAGTGGAACCGGAAGCGAGATTATGAGCCGCATCGCTGCGCCTATGGTCGGAGGGATGATCACTGCCCCACTACTGTCTTTGTTTGTCCTCCCAGCGGCTTATCTATTGATGAGACGCCGATCTATTCACCTAACCCATCCAACCTCTGGAGAAACACGATGAGAACCAAACTCGCATTAATGATAACCCTCGCGATAGCTCCTGCCGCTTTGCTGGCGACATGAACGCGATGGAGCACGATCAGGATACTGCGATGGATAACATGCAGATGGATCAGAACGACGCTGCAGCTGAGATAGCCAAGGCTGCCGGCACCATACGTAAGATAAATATGGAGAAAGGAACCGTTACCATTGCTCATGGTCCGGTGCCAGAGCTCGAATGGCCGGCCATGACAATGGGGTTCAAGGCTACGCCTGAGCAGCTTATGAATCTCAAGGAAGGCGATGAGGTCGAGTTTGAATTCACGTCCAAGGGCATGGATTCGGTGATTACCTCAATTAACAGCGATTAGAACAATGCCGAATGACCACCGCTAAGGGTGGCCACTCAGCAGCTTTTAGAAAGATGCAATTTGGTTAGACAAAACTACACCGCCATTGCTTGTTAATGTATTTAACCTGCCATTGATATCAATGGTAATTAATTTTTATAAAAATTTAATGATTTTGAATTTCAGAGCACAGAGTGGTGTGAGAAAACGGCGCTTAAAATTAACGTTACTGTAACGTTTAAATATAAGGCGGCTATAGGTAAAATAAGGAGATAGTTATGTTATTTAATAATCTAGCGAAAAATGTGCTTAGTAGGTCTTTGCATGGGTATCACTGCAAGCCCGCTGGTGTTCGCCAATAACTCAATAGAGCTAAACAAAGATTGCTCTGCAGGGCATGCGGTAATTGTTAAGCCACAATCTCAGACTTCGTTGAGAACTGATGCGTTTACTAAAATGATCTTTTATACGATAAAGGAAATCGTCAGTCGGATCAGAGGTTTATGGAAAAATTACTGGAAGCTCATCAAATGTAGTCAGCTATAAACCGGAAGATTTGTTCCATGATGTGGGGACGGCATTCGCTGGTAGTTAATAATTAGTAGGTAACATGCAGTTCATAGCTGTTATTATCATTTTTCTTAGCACCTCCCCTTGAGCTACCTGTCACATCAATCTGGTATTTCCCCGGTTGTAGCTGACTAACAAGTTCGAAGTGCCCCCGTGTGCTAGAAGCTTCTGCTTCTTGCTGTCCTACCTCGTTGAGTAGAACAGCTGAAATACGGTTGCCAGTACTGGTAAAGCCTGAAAGTGATCACTATCCACTTTCAGCGTAGTCGCTTGTTCAATGTTCATATTGAAACGCTTGGTTGCCCCTGGGCAAGCAGCTGTGTAGAAGACACTCCTCTTTCTAGTAAGGGCAGATCCTGGGTTGTATTCCCGAAGTTAGCCCATACAGATGTTGAAAAATGGCTCTTCGACGCTGAGTGTGGAATTCATGCCCTGAGCTAGGCCAGAATATAGTCTCCACAACGACAGTAGGTATGACATGGACGGCACCCAAATTCTGACTCTCGGCCTGGGCTTGGAAGCGCCCTGGATCCTCAAGAACCAGCACCTGGATACCGCCGTGTCGCCCCACCGACTGGATCTCTATGTCGAGGCGGAGCGCGGTAGTCTCTACCCTGTCCGGAGTGCGGTAAGGCCTGTCAAGCTCACGACTTTGCCGACAAAACCTGGCGGCATTTGAACTTCTTTCAGCATCACTGTTACCTGCATGCTCGCGTGCCTCGCACGAAGTGTCCTGAACATGGCGTCAAACGCATAGAAGTGCCCTGGCGCGGCCGGGCAGCGACTTCACCCTGCTGTTTGAGCAAGCGGCCATGTCACTGGTCAAAGAGATGCCGGTGCTGGCCGTCTCGCCAGTTGGAGATTTCCGACAAACGACTATGGCGCATCGTGCATCACTACGTAGGCCGAATGCTGGGGAACTGGATCTGTCCCGGTGGCGACGGTCGGCGTGTACGAAACCGCGTCCCGGCGCGGCCATCGCTATGTCCCGGTATTCCTCGACATGCAGTGCAAGCAGGCACCGGTGATCTTCGCTGTTCCAGGCTGCGGCAAGGATGCCATCCAAGCATTTAGCGCCTTCCTGACAACCCATGGCGGCAATACGGACAATGTGGTCGAGGTAGTCTGCGACATGTCGCCCGCCTTCCTTAGCGGCATCACCAAGCACCTTCCCAAGGCAGAGGTAACGGTCGACTGGTTCCATATCGTGCAGACCTTTACCAAGCGGCTGGACGAGGTCCGCAAGAAAGAGCGCCGCGAGCAGGAACACCTAAATCGCTGCGCTGGGCACTGCTGAAAAATCTGGACAACGAGAACCTGAGACCTAAACAGTTGGCGGCGCTCCAGGAGTTGGTAGCCGATCAGAGCGCCACGGCCGATGCCTGGATAATCAAGGAAAAGCTACGCTGGATCCAGAAGGCCCCAACGCCCAGAGCGGCTCGGTGGCGCATCACGAACTACCTCAAAGTTATGCAAGCGGCGGTTTCTGAAAAGTCACTACTGAAGCCGATGGGAAAGGCCTTGGTGACACTTGAGCGGCACGCGGAAGCAGTGGTTAGGCGCTGGCACTCGGGACTGACGAACGCAAGACTGGAAGGGATGAACGGCCTGTTTCAGGCGGCTCGGTCACGCGCACGTGGCTATCGGAACGAGGCTAACTTCATCGCCATGATCTATCTGATTGGCAGCCCGGCGGGCCGCCTATTCGATCAGGCTAAATCCACATGAAGTGACGAAGAACTTTTGCTAAAACCACTAAATTCAGCTTCAATTCATACTCTAAGGTTATTATTAAATTGTAAATAACCAACGGAGTAAACCACCATGAAAATTAAAGCAATTGTTTTAGTGCAGTAGTAGCAAGTATCCTCTCTACACCTGTATTAGCGAGCTTAGGCAATACAACACAGGATCTTCCCTTACTAGAAAGAGGCGTATCTTCTACACAGATGCTTGCTCAGGGGCAATCGAAGCGTTTCAATATTAACATTGAACAAGCGACTACACTGAAAGTAGTGAGTGAGCACTTTCCAGGATTTACCAGCACTGGCAACCGCATTTCAGCTGTTCTTTATAATGAGGCGGGACAGCAGGTAGCAGAAGCTTCCAGCCCACGGGGCACTTCGAACTTATTCGTCAGCTGCAACCTGGAAATTATCAGCTTGAGGTGAGTGGTAGCTCATTGGGAGGTAATAACCAAAGTGACAGTAACCGTTATGAACTACATGTCGCCTATTGATATCCTTTAGTCTTGACATGAATTAAGAAGGTCAGCCATGAGCTGACCTTTTATGAAAACTAGTATCTCGGCAAACAAATTCAGCTTTAATTCAGGAGTTTTGATCCTGCCCAGTAACGGTGGACACCTCAAGAACGTCATACGTTACGATGAGGTGAACCATGGCAAGATCGACAACATCAATGAAGAAAAATCATATACCCGTTACTCAGATGCCTACCGGCAAGAAGCCTTAGCGCTTGCGGATCGCATTGGCGTTGCAGCAGCGGCGCGTGAGCTGGGAATACACGCGAGTCAGCTCTATCAGTGGCGATCTAAAGCACAGCTGCAGCAAGACACATCCGAGCGAGAGCGGTCGTTGGCAGAAGAACGCCCGCTTGAAGCGCCAACTAGCCGAGGCAAATGAAGAGCTGGCCATCACAAAAGGCCGCGGTGTACTTTGCGAAAAGCCTGAAGTGAAGTACGCCTTTATCCACCGTCATCGTCAGGCGTTCAGTATTCAGCGTATGTGCCATGTTGTCGGGGTCGCTCGGAGTGGCTACTACGCTTGGCGGCAACGCGAAGGCGCATCGTCCCCAAAACGCAGCCAGCAAGCCATTATCGATCAGCATGTGGCCAAGGCTTATCACCAACGCAAAGGCCGCTCAGGCGCCCGAGACTAACGCTAGACCTGCGAGATGATGGGATGCCGATCAACCGTAAGACGGTGGCTGCCAGCTTACAGCGTCAGGGCCTGCGCGCTAAAGCAGCTCGTAAGTTCAAGGCCACCACGAACTCACGGCATTCGCTGCCAGTCGCACCGAATCTACTAGAACAAAACTTCACGGCCTCAGCTCCTAATCAAAAGTGGGTGGGTGACATTACCTACTTGGCGACGGGCGAAGGCTGGCTTTACCTGGCAGTGCTCATTGATCTTTACTCTCGTAAAGTGGTCGGTTGGGCAATGAGTGAGCGTATGACGGCCGATCTTGTCTGTGACGCGCTACAGATGGCGCTATGGAGACGCAAAATGCCCAAAGGCGTGATAGTCCATTCGGATCGAGGTAGTCAGCTTAGGTTCAAGGGGCCGTCGCAACACTGGCTTATGATGCTGAAAATAGTAGTTCTTTGAGAGCTTCAGCAGGTGTTTTCCAATCAAGTGTTTTACGAGGTCTGTCGTTGAGAGTCGTCGCGACAGCGTCAAGCTCATGCTCAGAATACCTGCTAATGTCAGTACCCTTGGGAAAGTATTGGCGCAGCAGACCATTGGTGTTCTCGTTAGTCCCACGCTGCCAGGGACTTCGGGGTCACAGAAGTAGATTGCCAAGCCAGTATCAAGTCGTAGCTGTGCATGCTGGGCCAGCTCCGCGCCTTGATCCCAAGTGAGCGATTTCCGCAGCTGTTCGGGCAGTGTGGCGATCTTTATGGCGATAGCATCGCGAACAGCCTCAGCCCCGTGACCAGCCAAAGCAGGTCCGTTCTTAACTCTGGCGCCCGTTCCATGATCATGCATGGGCGGCAAGTGAAGAAGTAGCGTGAACCGACTCGTGCGCTCGACTAAGGTACCGATTGCGGAGCTGTTCAATCCAATGATTAGGTCGCCTTCCCAGTGGCCGGGGACAGCGCGATCAGCAACCTCCGCCGGGCGCTGGCTGATCATCACCTCGGGCGAGAGTAGTGTTTACCGCGCTGCTGGGTTCTCGCTCGTGGTACCCGCAATGCCCGGCCAGTACGCAGACACGCGGACAGTTCACGACGAAGTGCACCGCGGCCTTGAATGTAGAGGGCCTGATAGATCGCCTCGTGAGAAATCCTCATCGTCTCATCATCTGGAAAGTCTACCCGCAGTCGACGGCTGATCTGCTCAGGACTCCAACTGACTCCCCACCGCCGGTCGGCTCGGCGACCATGCCGCCGTCCTCGCCATGGCAATTCGGGCCGGGAATAGGTCTGCCTTCAGCATCGGTCACCTCGCCAGCCAGACGTGATTGCACGTAAGCCTGCAACCAGCCATTCCCTGCAAGCTTGGCAGTTTTGGGCCGTTTGGCGGCTAGCTCTGCTTTCCACTGCGCGACTGTGGCCCGGTACTCCAACACACCGCCCCGGGTCGCAGCGTTACGGCGCAATTCGCGCGAGATCGTCGACGGTGACCTTCCTAGACACCGTGCAATCTCACGAACCCCGTGCCCTGGACTCGCAATAGTGCGAGTTCCTCGCGCTCTGGGAACGACAAATAACGCCCTGAGGGTGGCACCAAGTTAGAGGGTGCCATCCCGCCTGCCTCGCGGAACCACCGTGGCCCCAACGGTTGTGATACACCACACGCCAAAGCTGCATCCTCGCTCGATAACCCCTCAGCTATTCGCTTCCAGAATGCGCGATTGGTACTCCGCTGATTGATGCTTGGTCGACCAGGCGAACGCATCGGTGCTCGCCCAGTCTTTCAGCGATCCAACTAGATGATCTTCCCATGTAACACCTCCAATATCGAGGTGTTGCGTCGACCGATTGAATCCGCCCAGTACTGTTCCACGCGTTACCAATCGCTGCTTACCCGGCATGAGCTTACGTGCAGCATGAGCGCCAAAGGCAACTGCTATGATAATGCCTGTGCCGAAAGCTTCTTCCACAGCCTCAAGGTTGAAGCGATCCATGGGGAGCAATTTACAACGCGAAACGATATGAGGCGCCAGGTGTTTGAGTACGTCGAACTGGACTACAACAAACAACGGCGGCACAGTGCTATTGGGATGATCAGCCCAGAGGCCTTTGAAGCCCGAATGATCGCTTAAACCAGTGTCCACTGTTGCTGGGTAAGATCATTTTCGCTAACCTTATAGTGCCGCAATCGGCGTAAAACAAACCAATTCATAAAAGGTGTCATCATGTGGAATAACAAAAAGGCTTCCCTAGGCGGACTGACGGCTATGGCCCTGGCAATGGGGACGACTTCTGCGCTGGCCCTGGAAAGCCAGGTGGGAGAAACCACCGTGGGGCTGTATGGTTACGCTAGGCTCAATATGGCCTACAGCTTCGATCAAGATGCCGGATCGGCTAACGAAGGTTACTTTGGAGATATCGAAAGGTCGGAAGATAAGGTCGGAGATCAGTTCCAGGCATCTGCCACACAGAGCCGTATCGGCTTTCGGACCAGTACGCCTGTCGAGGGGAGCACGCTTTACACCGTAATCGAAGGGGACTTCTGGTCCTATAATGATGATAATTCGCGCTTCAGATTACGGCATGCCTATGGTTCCTGGAATGGGATCCTTGCCGGACAGACCTGGTCGAATTACAACACCTTCGTCGCCGCCACGCCCACACTGGATTTCCTCGGCACGGCGGGAAGCAATGGCTATGGGTCGCGCCTAGCCCAGTTGCGCTACACCATGGGAGGATTCTCGATAGCTGCGGAGGATCCAAAGGCACAGCTGGCGGAGAACATCGATGGCTCCGTGCCAGAAGATGATTTGCTACCGGATAATGACGATGCCGTATCATCGATGCCCGCGTTGAGCCTGCGCTATGAAGATAGTATGGGTGACTTTTCCTACTCAATCGCCGGCATCGCCCGGCAGCTGAAGTACGATACCGGAAGCGAAAAGGATACGGAAATGGGCTATGGGGCCTTCGCCGCAGGTGCCTACCATGCCGGACCGGTGACCTTGAGAGCGATCGTGAACGCCAGCGAGGGGCGAACAGTTACCTCTATCTGTCTGGCGATTACTTCAACGGTGCCGATGCCTACGTCGATACCAACGGTAAGCTGCAAACGCTATCTGGCGATGGCGGAGCCCTTGGTCTTTCTTATCAAATATCACCACAGTATTCACTGAACGCGTCCCATGGCTATACCGATGTCGAATTGGGCGACCCTACCGTAGGTGGGAATGCAGGTAGAAAGAACAAGAATACATTTCTTAATCTGATGTGGACTCCCAACGAACGCTTGATGTACGGAATTGAGTACGGCTACTTCGAAACGGAGTTGGCCGATGGCCGTGAAGAAGATGCGAGCCGTGTGATGGTGGCTGCCCAGTATAGTTTCTAGGGTGAGTTAGTAGCATAGCAGAGAAGCTGTTTTGATCGATTGCTTGGGCGTATGCCCAAGCTTTTATGGTTCTTCGTCACTTCATGTGGGGCCTGATCGAACAGGCGACCCACAATACCACTGTCACTAAACTGAATAAGAAAGATCAGTCGCGTCGGGAACACTTTTGATGACCAAATCGATACAGATGAAGTCGCGCATGGCCTGGCTGTCATAGATGGCATCTTCAAGCGCTTCGTCGACCAGTGCATACCATTGCTGAAGGAAGTAGATCCGCAACATCTGTCCCAGGAACCGTTCCCGGCGGGTGACCTTCTTATTGTTCTGGTGCTCAGCCTGAGCAAACGAGATCTGTTTCATCGAGAACTCTGGCGGGTAGTGGAAAACTGTATTTTGCCTGCCGGTGGCACTTAGGCAGCAACGGTCGTATTTATGCAGTGTTTCCTTAAAAGAGGCTCGCAGTAGGCTTGCTTCTACTAGAGTTTATTTCAAAATAATTACCTCAATAATTTGAAAGCCTGAGTTAAAGCAAATGAATTTCTCCATAGAAGTTCACGTCGAGCCGGAGCGCTCGCCCCGGCTGGCTTAGAGCTTAGCTGGCCATTGCGGCACATTCTTCAGCGCAGCGGTGACAAGCTTGGGCACACTTGGCAGTGGGATGCATCATGTTTTTCACACTCATCACCACATTTCTTACAAATGTCGGCACATAGACGGCAGATCTCGTGCGCAAACTCACTTTCTTGTGCCATAAATGAGGCGGCTAACCGACAAATTTGAGCACATTGCATGTTAAGGCGAATACATTCCGCCATCATTTTACGTTGTCTTCTTTAGACACTCAGTTGCACACTTGTCGCAATAAGCAGCGCATATGTGACAAGCTTCAATGCAGTTTTCGTATTTTTGAAGTCCATCCGGTTCTCCATTTATTAAATCAAATTTTATTTACCATAGTTCTTGCTTGGCATAATAAAGCTAGAACAACCTAAAAGATAAATCAAGGAAAGGGAACCTGGTAACTAATCAAAAATATAAAAATAAACCAGGTAGCTGTGCGTTACTTGCCGTAATTTTATTATTCAGCTAGGATTCAGGAAGGCCTACTATAATAAATTTTTGTCAAAAACACTGAAACGTTCGCTGCGCTTGTAAGTTACCTCGCCACGAGCTCCTAATTAAAGCAATTAGTCCGGATTTCATAGCCTCTCAGCCAGTACCGAACTCAGGCTGTAACACCGCTAAACATCTACTGGCTAGACTTACATTGGCTACTTTTAATCACTTTCCGTCGTTCAGACACACTTCCCCTTCCCCATTGCGTCGGGCCGGGGCGCCCGAGCAGTCAGTTCGGCACCAACCGCCTGACGAGGTTGGATAGCGCCGTTTTATAAGGATAGCTGTCACTCATCAGCACTCGGATGCGGCACGTATTGCGGATGATGACCGCCCCACTTTGATGAGCTTGAGCCTCAGGTTGCTCGGGCTCATGCGCGCGAAGGACGTTTTCTTCAGGTAAGTCCGTAACCGCTCGAACAGCGTATAGGCGAAGCCTGACAAGATTAGCCGCATCAGCCGCCACTGATTGGCCCACCAGTGCGTACTGGAGGTCCGGTCAGCGAACAGGCTCAGTTGTTGATCTTTGATTCAGTTTTCCATGTTGTCTCGAGCAAGTACTGCGCGTAGTAAAGCTTGAAGCTGTCATCGTAACGGGAACTGATGATAAACCGGGGTTGGAGCCCAGCTCGCTCTCTTCTAGACGAGCCACCACTCAGCGTGGGCATTGCCAGGAGTGGGCTTGATACGGGAAGCGGAACGTCCCTGCCACTTTTCTCCCACCTGCCATTGGGTTTTGCGTACCAGCATCATGGGCACATCCACTTCCTTGAGCAGTCGGTTGTTCTTGGCGATTCCCACGATGTAGTCGACGTGATGCCGATCGCACCAGTTCAGCATCTGGGGACGACAAAGTGGCTATCACCTCGTAACACGATACGGGTATCAGGCCAATATTGACGGATAAAGCGTACCAGTAGTGAGAGGATGGTCCAGCTATGGCGGCTGTCGCTTCGGTCACTGGTGCGCAGATAGCTCACCAGTAAGTGGCGACCACAGAAGACATACAGCGGGAAGTAGCAATGGTGGTCGTAGTAGCCGTTGAAGAACTTGCCCGGCTGCTCGCCGTGAACCGGGATATCAGTACCATCAAAGTCCAGCACGATTTCTGTCGGTGGCTCCTCGTGCTGCTCGATGAAGTGGTGCCACAGCACCTCATGGGCCTTCACTATTGCTTGCCAATCGGCGTGCTGTTCCACCCGGCACAGCGTCGACTTGCCCGCCAGCGCCTCCACTTCACCGAGCGCCGTCTGAAGCGCCTGGTCATAACGTAGGGCCTCATGGTCGTTGAAATCTTCGTAGCCAGCAGCGACACCGAACACCCGCTGACGAACCAGAGTGTCGAGCTTATGACGAATCTGTTCCGGTGCGCGGGGATCATGAAGCACGGCGGCCAAGCGGCGTGTCAGGCGATACTGTTTATCGACTTCACGAAGCAGGAGTAATCCGGCGTCTGACGTAATGTGGCCCCAGAGAAGTCGGCTTCAATTTGGCGGCGTGAGAATGGCTAGAAGGTGAGCTTTTCAGGTACCATTTTGGAAGCGGCTGTTGGTGTTTGATGGATTGGTTAGGTTCTTGAAATCATAGCTCTTTCAGCCGCTTTCTTTTATACCCTGTGAGAAAACCGGGCTAGAGTAATTAACATAAAAATTAAATCTATTAATTTTGGAACGCTAGCAGCCAGCATTTTTCGGTTCTTCGTTACTTCATGTGGATTTAGCCTGATCGAATAGGCGGCCCGCCGGGCTGCCAATCAGATAGATCATGGCGATGAAGTTAGCCTCGTTCCGATAGCCACGTGCGCGTGACCGAGCCGCCTGAAAAGGCCGTTCATCCCTTCCAGTCTTGCGTTCGTCAGTCCCGAGTGCCAGCGCCTAACCACTGCTTCCGCGTGCCGCTCAAGTGTCGCCAAGGCCTTTCCCATCGGCTTCAGTAGTGACTTTTCAGAAACCGCCGCTTGCATAACTTTGAGACAGCCAGGCCATGCGCGACTTCATCTGTATCGATTTGGTCATCAAGAGTGTTCCCGACGCGACTGATCTTTCTTATTCAGTTTAGTGACAGTGGTATTGTGGGTCGCCTGTTCGATCAGGCCCCACATGAAGTGACGAAGAACCATAAAAGCTTGGGCATACGCCCAAGCAATCGATCAAAACAGCTTCTCTGCTATGCTACTAACTCACCCTAGAAACTATACTGGCAGCCACCATCACACGGCTCGCATCTTCTTCACGGCCATCGGCCAACTCCGTTTCGAAGTAGCCGTACTCAATTCCGTACATCAAGCGTTCGTTGGGAGTCCACATCAGATTAAGAAATGTATTCTTGTTCTTTCTACCTGCATTCCCACCTACGGTAGGGTCGCCCAATTCGACATCGGTATAGCCATGGGACGCGTTCAGTGAATACTGTGGTGATATTTGATAAGAAAGACCAAGGGCTCCGCCATCGCCAGATAGCGTTTGCAGCTTACCGTTGGTATCGACGTAGGCATCGGCACCGTTGAAGTAATCGCCAGACAGATAGAGGTAACTGTTCGCCCCTCGCTGGCGTTCACGATCGCTCTCAAGGTCACCGGTCCGGCATGGTAGGCACCTGCGGCGAAGGCCCCATAGCCCATTTCCGTATCCTTTTCGCTTCCGGTATCGTACTTCAGCTGCCGGGCGATGCCGGCGATTGAGTAGGAAAAGTCACCCATACTATCTTCATAGCGCAGGCTCAACGCGGGCATCGATGATACGGCATCGTCATTATCCGGTAGCAAATCATCTTCTGGCACGGAGCCATCGATGTTCTCCGCCAGCTGTGCCTTTGGATCCTCCGCAGCTATCGAGAATCCTCCCATGGTGTAGCGCAACTGGGCTAGGCGCGACCATAGCCATTGCTTCCCGCCGTGCCGAGGAAATCCAGTGTGGGCGTGGCGGCGACGAAGGTGTTGTAATTCGACCAGGTCTGTCCGGCAAGGATCCCATTCCAGGAACCATAGGCATGCCGTAATCTGAAGCGCGAATTATCATCATTATAGGACCAGAAGTCCCCTTCGATTACGGTGTAAAGCGTGCTCCCTCGACAGGCGTACTGGTCCGAAAGCCGATACGGCTCTGTGTGGCAGATGCCTGGAACTGATCTCCGACCTTATCTTCCGACCTTTCGATATCTCCAAAGTAACCTTCGTTAGCCGATCCGGCATCTTGATCGAAGCTGTAGGCCATATTGAGCCTAGCGTAACCATACAGCCCCACGGTGGTTTCTCCCACCTGGCTTTCCAGGGCCAGCGCAGAAGTCGTCCCCATTGCCAGGGCCATAGCCGTCAGTCCGCCTAGGGAAGCCTTTTTGTTATTCCACATGATGACACCTTTTATGAATTGGTTTGTTTTACGCCGATTGCGGCACTATAAGGTTAGCGAAAATTCCTGAATTAAAGCTGAATTTGTTTGCCGAGATACTAGTTTTTCATAAAAGGTCAGCTCATGGCTGACCTTCTTAATTCATGTCAAGACTAAAGGATATCAATAGGCGACATGTAGTTCATAACGGTTACTGTCACTTTGGTTATTACCTCCCAATGAGCTACCACTCACCTCAAGCTGATAATTTCCAGGTTGCAGCTGACGAATAAGTTCGAAGTGCCCCGTGGGCTGGAAGCTTCTGCTACCTGCTGTCCCGCCTCATTATAAAGAACAGCTGAAATGCGGTTGCCAGTGCTTGTAATGCCCGGAAAATGTTCACTTGTCACTTGAGGGTAGTCGCTTGTTCAATATTAATATTGAAACGCTTCGAGTGCCCTTGTGCAAGAATCAGCGTAGAAGATACGCCTCTTTCAAGCGTCGGAGCGCCTTGAGAGGTGTTACCTAAGCTAGCCAAGACAGGTGTAGATAGTATAGTTGCTACCGTTGCGCCAAAAATAATTGCTTTAAATTTCATGGTGGTTTACTCCGTTGGTTATTTACAATTTAATAATAACCTTAGAGTATGAATTGAAGCTGAATTTAGTGGTTTTAGCAAAAATGCCACCTTCCGGTGGCGCAAGTTATAGAGTGCTTAACGATTTAAAATATTAACCTGACACCTGCCACCACGCCGGTATCTTCGGTATTATTCCCGCCAGCACGAGAAAGGTCAGCGGTATCGCCATACTCTTTACCCAGTAAGCGCCCACGTAAGGCGCAAAGCGTCTGGTCACTTCGTAGCCCAGGCGCATGCCGACACGCACTGAGTTAAGGCCCTCACCCACACCAAACTCCTTAACTTCGCTGGCAGCTACGGCAATTTCGGTACGCGGCTGTAGGTAGAGCCGCTGAGTCAGGCGCAGATCGTACTCGCTTTCCAGGCTGGCGGAGATATCGCCTTCATCGCTTATCATCAAGTCGAGATCGGTCTCGAAGCGATAGGGGCGAGCCCCAATAGGCTGATGACGCCGAAATAGCGTTCGGGATAGTCATTCGTAGCGATACCGCCCTGATAACCGATGCCGCCCTGAAGTTCCCAGAAGTCGGCAATCAAACGACTATAAAGCAGGTTGAGGGACTCGAATTCTGCATCTTCGCCATCGCCCTGGACGTTTTCGCCTTCGCCTTCCACGTATAGGCGATTGAAATCACCGCCATACCAGGCCTGGAAATCCCAGACCAAGGCATCCCCTTGTCGGGCGAAGCATATTCCAAGCGATCGACCCGTACCGTGGTCATCGGGTGCTCCACGACCGGTGACGGCCAGCCGGCCGGGGCGTCATAGCCGTCTTCGGCTTGAGCAGTCGTGGCGGCGGCCATGCCGAGGGCGGCGCTGGCGAGGGTTAAGTAGTGCTTGGTTTTCATACTGCCTCCTTAAGAAACCTGAACAACGCGGAACATGCCGGCATCCATGTGATAGAGAAGGTGGCAGTGGAACGCCCAACTGCCCTCGGCGTCTGCAGTGATCAGCGCAGACACGCGCTCGCCGGGCTTCACGTTCAAGGTGTGTTTGCGCGGAATCAATTCACCCTGGCCGTTTTCCAGCTCCATCCACATGCCGTGGAGGTGGATAGGATGCTCCATCATGGTGTCGTTAATCAGAATTAGGCGCAGCCGCTCATCTTTCTCAAAATGAATAGGGCCGGTCACTTCGCTAAACTTCTTACCGTCGAACGACCACATATAACGCTCCATATTGCCGGTCAGGTGCAGCTCAAGCTCACGGCCTGGCTCACGGCGATCAGGCCATGGTGTGAACGCTTTGAGATCCCGGTAAACCAATACGCGTCGTTCGTCAGGATCAATGCCGATTCCCGCCTGGTTATAGCGAGAGCCCGGCTGAGCTTCACCGGCGAGAAGCAAACCATTTGCGCCTATTTTGGCCTGCTCGGCTGCCATCCCCATAGTAGAGTGATCCATGCCTTGCATGTTGGACATACCGGAGTGATCCATCCCAGCCATGCTGGAATGATCCATCCCCGACATGTTGGACATGCCAGAGTGATCCATCCCCGACATGTTGGACATGCCAGAGTGATCCATCCCCGCCATGTTGGAGTGATCCATACCGCCCATACCGTGGGCACCCATGGCTTCCATGCCGCGGTCGGCAATTTGGCGGCGCTTGGGAATCTCCGCCTGCATGCCTTCACGCGGGCTAGCGTGGCGCGAGCGTAGCCACTCCGATCCATGGCTTCGGCGAAGATGGTATAGGCTCGATCATCTTCTGGTGAAACAAGCACATCGTACGTTTCCGCCACGCCAATACGGAACTCATCAACAGGCACGGGTTGCACTGGCTGGCCATCGGCGGCCACCACGGTCATCTTCAGGCCAGGTATACGGACATCGAAGTATGACATGGCCGAACCGTTAATCACGCGTAGCCGTACCCGCTCACCGGCCTTGAACAGCGCGTTCCAGTTTTCCTGGGGAGTGGCCGTTGAGCAGGTAGGTATAAGTGCTGCCGGTGACATCGGCGATATCCCGCGAGCTCATACGCATTTGGGCCCACATACCGCGCATCTCGGCGGTTTGTGAGAAACCCTTTCGCGTACATCGGCGAAAAATCAGCAATCGTGCGCTCTTGGAAGTTGTAATAGCCTTCCATGGTTTTCAGATTACGGAACACCGACATCGGTTCTTCAAAGGTCCAGTCGGTGAGCAGTAACACATGCTCACGGTCGTAACGGATAGGCTCGCGCTCGGCGGCGTCGATAATCAGCGGCCCCGCATGGCCTAGCTGTTCCTGCAGACCTGAGTGGCTGTGGTACCAGTAGGTGCCGTTCTGCCTGACAGGGAAACGATAGGTAAAAGTTTCACCAGGGGCGATACCGGCAAAACTGACACCAGGCACACCATCCATTTCCGGCGGTAGAATAAGACCATGCCAGTGGATGGAGGTGGACTCGTCCAGCAGGTTGGTGACACGCAGTACGGCGTCTTGACCTTCTTTCAAACGAATCAGCGGGCCAGGACTGGTACCGTTAATGGTAATTGGTTGGGCTTCTTGTCCGTCAATAGGCAACGATTCACGGCGGATCGCCAGCGATACCTCGGGTCCTTCTTCAACGCCCTGCGCGTAGACATTGCTGCGGCCCCAGGGTTTGCCCAGGCGGGGTTAATCCCATTGCCGCAGCGGAACCTATTCCTAGGGCAGCGCCGCCTTTTAGGACCTGCCGGCGAGAAAGCGGGTGAGAAATGATGCTTGAGCGTGCCATGTGTAACTCCCATCAATGATGAATGGCACCATCTTGATGGAAGAAGCTGAATCAAAGCTGAATAGTGATTAATTAATCACTTCAACTGCAAGAGGCAACGTAACCGTAACGCGCAGTCCACCCAGTGGACTACGCTCAAAGCGCGAGTGCCCTGAGTAGCGGGCAATTAACTGCGCAAGAATCGACAGGCCTAAGCCGTAGCCGGGACGGCGTTCATCCATCGTGTGCCACGCTCTCCCAAGCGCGAAAGATCTTCTTCTGCAACGCCGAAACCGTCATCATCAGTGGTGAGCGTGAGTGTGGTAGCGGAGGCGGCAATATCGCAATTAACGCACCTATTCGCCCATTTGCCAGCGTTATCGAGCACGATGCCTAATATTTCAGAAAAGTCGTGAGCCTCAATAGGCACGGTCTTTCTCGCCTGCCGAGTGGGCGAGGTTGAAGATACGCTCAGGGTAAAGGCTGCGGAACATCTCGATGAGCCGTGAACTATCACGCGTGACGTTGGCCATTCGCCCCGCGTTAGGGCCTGCAATACGTGAGCGACGCAGCTCCGCATCCAGCTGGGCGTTAATATCCTCAATACGGCTGAGCAGTTTATGGCGTCGGGTTTCATCAATGGGCCGATTGCCACGCAGTACTTGGGTAACGGCTGCCAGCGGGTTTTAATGCATGTGATAGGTTCGCGACCGACTCTCTGGAGCGCTTCAAGCGAAGGTCAATGTCATCCATAAACCAGTTCAACTGGTCGACTAATTCATCTAGCTCAGAAGGGCTATTAATGACAAGCGATCACGTTTGCCCGCTCGCAATGCTTCAAGCTGTTGACGCAGTTGCCAGAGTGGCTTGAGTCCACGATTAACCGCTAACATGTTGAGTATGATGAGCATTCCTAACAGCGCGCTGGCAATCCCACCGACCCACCAGTGCAATGTTGCAAGCCCTGCTTCTACTTGAGAGAAGTCCTCACCCACCAGCAGCACACCCTGCGTGCCCTGCCATTCAAAATGGCGACGATAGACGAGCATGTGTTGCTCGCCGCGATTCACGTCTATTAGAGCATCACCGCTTTCATCTAGCAGCGAAGCCAGCTGTTGCTGCCATTGTGGGTCGGAAGCGCTGACCGAGCCGTTGAAGCGGAGTACGTAGAGATGATGAAAGACTTGATAGCCTTGGCTAACCGAGTCAAGCGCGGCAGGCACGGCGGCTTCACCTTGCTCAAGCTGCGTGACGGCATGGTCGGCTTCGCGCTGAAGACGCTCACCCAAAATCCCGAGCAAGATTCTGTAGCAGTATGCCATGCAGTAGCCAGGTCGTCACCACTACGAATAGTGCCACGCCTCCTAGCCCGGATTTCTCATAGGTCCCCAGCAAGTCTCGCAGACTGTGCGGGTTACCGCCATTACCGCTCATTGGCGGCCGTGACTGATCAATAATCGATCAATTTCTGTTGTCCGGACACGGCCCCTTTCCCCATTGAGTCGGGCCGGGGAGCCCAGGCTTCTATTCCGGAACCAGTTGACGCACCAGGTCAGAGAGTTCGTCTTTGTAAGGATAGGCATCGCTCATCAACACCCGTATGCGTCGAGTGTTGCGAATGATGACCGCGCCCACCTTGATCAGCTTCAGCCGCAGGTTACTGGCGCTCATTCTCTCGAAGGGGTCTTCTTCAAGTGGGCCCGTAATCGCTCGAACAACGTGTAGGCAAAGCCCGATAAGAGCAACCGCCACTGATTGGTCCACCACCGCGTGCTGGAGGTGCGATCTGCGAACAGACACAACTGCTGATCCTTGATCCGGTTTTCCATGTCACCCCGGCACAGTATTGCTCGTAGTAGAGTTTAACGCCGTCGTCGTAACGGGAGCTGAGAATGAACCTGGGGTTGGCACCCAGTTCGCCCTCCTCCAGACGCGCGATCACCCAGCGGGGTGTTTCCAGGTGTGGGCCTGGTACTGGAATCGATAGGTGGCGCAGACTTTTCACCCAGTTCGTTGTGAGCCTTGCGAACCAGCATCGAGGGTACGTCTACCTCCTTGAGCAGCCGGCTGTTCTTGCTGAGGCCCACCAGATAGTCCACGTTGTTCCGGTCGCACCAGCTCAGCAATCGGGGACGGTAAAAGCCGCTGTCACCCGGAACACGATGCGGGTATTCGTCCAGTACTGCCGGATGAATTTCACCAGCAGGGCCAGAATGGCCCAGCTGTGGCGGCTGTCGCTTCGGTTGCTGGTGCGCAGGTAGTTCACCAGCAGATGGCGACCGCAGAACACGTACAGTGGGAAGTAACAATGGTGATTGTAGTAGGCGTTAAAGAACTTGCCGGGCTGGTCGCCATGCACCGGAACGTCGGTGCCATCAAAATCCAGCACAATTTCCTTGGGTGGAGTCTCGTGCTGTTCAATGAAGTGATGCCACAGCAGTTCGTGGGCCTTGACCACGGCCTGCCGGTCTACGCGCTGCTCCATTCGGCACAGTGTTGATTTGCCCGCTAGAATGGCCGCTTCGCCAGTCGCGGTCTGAAGTGCCTGGTCAGCGCGTAACGTTTCGTGATCGTTCAGATCTTCGTATCCGGCGGCTACGCCAAAGACCCGTTGCCGGATCATGGTTTGAAGCTTGTGGCGAACCAGTACCGGATTACGGGCATCGTCCAGCACCGTAGCCAGGCGCTGAGTGAGCTGGTGTTGGTTGTCGACTTCGCGAAGCAAAAGCAGGCCGGCATCGGAGGTGATATGACCACCGGAGAAATCGGCTTCAATTTGACGGCGAGACAGTGGCGAGAAGGTCAGTTTTCAGGTACCATTTTGGATAGCGGCTGTTGGTGCTTGGTGAACGGTGTAAGGTCCTGAAACTATAGCACTTTCAGCCGCTTTCTTTATCCCCTCATGAGAAATCCGGGCTAGCCAGGCGAGTAGTCGAAAACGTAAACTGCGCCGATCAATGTGAAGCAAAGAAATACCCTGGCCGCGGCGAGTTTGGATAATTGATTTGCCTAGATAACGGCGCAGACGAGCGATATAGACTTCGACCAAGTTAGGTGCGGCGGCATCCTGTTCCAGGGCATAGAGCTGCTCTAATAACTGCTCTTTGGAGTGAATGCGATCTGGATGCAGCATTAAGTAGCGTAGTAATCGAAACTCTGTCGCCGTTAGCGAACGCCAAGTTTCTCCCTCTAGGCATACTCGTTGACCTGCTTCATCCAGCGATACGCCATTGAGCGTCACAACTTGAGATAACTGACCAGACTGCCTGCGCAGCAGTGCCTTCAAACGGGCCATAAGCTCGGCTTCATGGAAGGGTTTAGCTAGGTAATCATCGGCACCCGTTTCAAGACCAATGACTTTATCTTCCCAAGTATCGCGCGCCGTCAAGATCAAGATAGGCGTGCTGCGTTTTGCTTGCGCCACTGGGCTAGTAGATCTAGTCCCGAGCCATCGGGCAAACCGGATCTAAGATAGCCAGCTCGTAATGCTCGGTTGCCATTAGCGACTTGGCCGCTTTCAATGAAGCGGCCAAGTCGACAAGGTAACCGTTGTCCTTGAGACTCTCTGCCAAGCTTTCTGCCAGCAAATCATCATCTTCGAGTAGCAACAGTTTCATGGGTAAACGTCAGATTAGAAAGTAAAATTGCCGTACATGCCGGATTCGTAATGGCCGGGAATGTTACAAGCATACTCTAGCTCGTTAGTATTATCAGGAACACTCCATAATAGAGTCCCGGTGTCACCAGGTGCAATTGTGACGCCTGCCATGCTCATATTGGCCATATCGTGGCCTTCACCTTGTGACATGTTTGACATGTCATGACCTTCGCCATTTGCCATGTCTAGCATCATTTTCGATGCTCTTCATGGGCTTCTTTACTGCCAATCACAAATTCATGCTCTAAATTGCCGGTGTTGGTGATTTCAAATTTAACCACCTCCCAGCCGCCAGTTCTAGCTCTTCAGGGTCGAACCACATATCGCCAGCCTCGAGACTGATCGTGCGGTCGACGTCAGACTCAGTTAGGCCGCTATCCCCGCCGCCATGGCCAGGTGCAGCCCACGTGGCGCTTGTTACTAAGCCTAGTGAAAGAGCAAATAAAGACGTTACTAAAGTGTTTTGCGCATGGTCATTTACCTCAGAGGTTATTGCCACTTGTTCTTTATACGGTGTTAACCTGAAACGAGCCTGAACCTAACGTAATAATAGGATCTGCTGCACAACAGTATTTCTAATATGATGATGGATCCTGACTAGATACTGCTCTCTAATTAGTGTCAACACTGCAGCAATGACTTTTCGTCTTTTGGTGCAATGCCTATGGCAGCATCCGCCTAAACCTCAGTGTACGGCCCACAAGAAGGCGACCGTTAATGTTCGATCTCTGGATCGGCTCTACAAGGTGGTTGCCCTGTTGGTCACCCATTCGGTGATGTCACCCTTGTCAGCACCGCCGTAATCAACAGGACAACCACGACCAGCACCACCTCCAGCGCAATACTGCGCTGCAAACGTCGTGGGGCTGTTGCGTCGCCGCTCTCAAAGGCAGGTACAAGCCGCCACTTGTTCGCGGCAGCAAATAACAGCAGCACCGCGACAATCAATACTTTGCCGATCAAGAACTGTCCATATGCCGTGGTGAGCAGGTGTGAGACCGCCTGTTAGCAGCGTGGCCAACGTGACGCCCGCCAGTACCAACACGCCAACTCCGCCCATGGCGAGTTGCCCGAAACGGGTCAGAATACGGGCGGTATTGCCGTGGTTGTAATGTTGCCCCACTAAGTGGAACAGCGGCCACAGCGAGGCTACCCAGAACGCCGCCGCCATCAAGTGAATGATCAGCAAGCCAGCCAGAACGAGGCGTGGGGTGTTCACCGTATGTCCCACCTGCACGAACGCCAGCATCACCAGTAACACGCCCACTAGGCTCAAGCTATTGGCTGTTTTGAGAGTGTTAAGTTATTGAGCTGAATCGCCTGGACCAACAGCAAGCCAGTTACCACCAGTATCAGCCGGGTCCCGGACGCACCCTCGAACACGATCCCGAGTAGCATTGGGTTGGTTGCAGCCGCTATATTGCCGCCCCAAGGTAACCAGCTTCTAAAGGCCACTGGAACAGAATCAGGATAATCCCGGCCCAGACAGCAAGGACACCCATGCGGGCGACGTGCCTCCGGTCATGTTCAGGAGTTGGGGAAATGCTAGACGAAACAACACGGCTCCCGTCGCGACTAGGGCACTGAGGTAAACCCCGGCCGCCACGAGAATCATCGCGACGGTCCAGACGTCGAGGCTATTTACGGAGAACCACCAGGCCATGGGTCGGGGCTCGACCGAGAAGTTAAAACCGTCGGTCATCATGTGCCCGTCATCCGATAGGCCGCGCCAGCATACCTGGTAGTCCCCAGCCGAAAGAATTTCACCTGGTTTTACGAAGTAGCGTTCGACCTGTTCACTGCCTGGCTGACCATCAAGAGGAACAGAGCCGTCCGGGCCTGTCACTTCAAACTGGGTGATACGCATCATGCCACCAAACTCAATGCCAATCTCTGCTGGGGAATCCTGAATGGTCACGCCATCCTTAGGTGAAGTGCTTGCGCCCCTTCATGGGCCAGCACTGGGATTGCTAGCGACAGCAACAGCGTTGCTAAGGTAGCGTGAATGATAGGGAGCGAACTCGTCTTCTTTGCATACCGTATCCTTATATATTTTAGGGTTGAATGGATGCCGTTACTTCATCGCGGAGGCGCTAAAACTGATTCGGCTGAGCCTTCTTACATCGTTCATCTGCCCTGTTTGGCGAACAAGGCGCATGGCGTCGTGCTTTCTTCATGGAAATGAGTCGGTGTTATAACGTGCCAACCTGAAACAGGGCTGAAAATGGCGGAAAAATGATCTGTGACAACACTTAGGTATTGGGATCGGTTTCTCCTTTACCTTTGGGCCACCTATAGGTTGTAGGTTTATAACGAAAGCTAACTCCGCCTTCTTCCATTTTTAATGGATAAGGCGATGTCTCGACCAACAACATGATAAGAGGAAATATCATGGTTAAGCACAAGATGATCTTTGCCATTGGTCTGGCTGCAAGCCTCAGTGTCCCCAGCAGCGCCATTTTCGCTCAAGGTATGAGCCAAGGCGCCCAAGGTCAGGGCAATATGATGGACGGCCAAGTCGGTATGGGTTCGGGCATGATGATGGGCAGTCAAGAAGACATGTACCCAGGAATGATGATGGGAGGGCAAAGCGGGATGATGCCTTGTCCAATGATGGGAGGCATGGGGAGCATGGGCGGTATGCTCGACGAGCAGCAGATGAGTACCATGCGTGAGATGCGCCAAGAACACCGCGCGGCCCAGCTTGAGCGGATGGGCGAATTGATGAACCTGCGCGACGACATGATGCAAATCATGCAGACTGAACGCCCTGAACAATGGAAAGTAAAGACGCTGCATGCTCAAATGGCCAGCCTTCATGGCGATATGATGGCTGATAACGTGCGCATGCATAACCAGATGCAGGACTTACTAACCGACGAGCAGCGTGAACAAATGAGTGGAAGCATGCCCAGCCACCATGGCTCGCAATAAGCCATGGGGATTGCCTATTCCTTATAGGAGTGATGCCATAATGAACGCGAAATGCTTTGCTTTATGGGGTCAATGGGGTGGTTAGGCTGGTTGATGCCCTGGCCATGCTGTTATTAGTTGGCTTGGCGATCGCGTCGCTGGCCAAGTACCTCTTCAGTCGTTCACGTTAAGGAGTTGAAAATAATGCGACATATGACAACCAAACTTTTGCTCTCGGGTTTCATGCTGCTTGGGACGGTCTCCGCTCAAGCGGCGTTACCGCCAGAGGCAACACTGTATAAAACCCCAGTGCGGCTGCTGTGATGAATATGCGCGCCATCTTGAGAAACTTGGCGTAGACGTCACCATTATTGATGACGTCGAGCTGGGTGATATCAAGCAGCAGGCGGGCGTTCCCTATGGTCTGGGATCGTGCCATACCATCGAAATAGGCGAGTATTGGGTTGAAGGTCACCTTCCGATGGAAGCCGTAAAGGCGCTGTTTGAGCAACAGCCTAAAATAGATGGAATTGGTTTAGCAGGTATGCCGATTGGTACGCCAGGTATGCCAGGGCCACAAGACGGTCCTTACGATGTCTACGCGTTTACAGACTAGGAAGATGAGCAGTTTATGACCCTTTAATTGAGTGATCAAAGCTGGCCTGTTGGTTGCGGTGCTCTTTCGCTGACTCTAAAGCTTTTCATTTATAAAAATTCTACCGATTTCGCTTACGTCAACCATATTGTTTACGGCTCGAGAGTTTTCACATAGCCTCGGCCAAAAGCAGCCTATTATTTGCGTCTATCAAACTAATTAAAATTAGAGACAGTGCAAGTATTTCTCAGTAGTTGCGACCGAGGCATGGCCCAGTCGGTCGCGCACGTAGAGCAAGGCATAGGTCTGAGCCTTGGATTGCATCATTGAGTACAGCGTATGCGTGGGATTGGTGATGGCACTCAGGAGATCAATCGATTGATGCTTGCTTAGCACCCAAATTACGGTTCGTGGCGTCTTCAGCGTGACATCTGCGGTCGTACGTCTTCCTCCACTCGCACCGACGTGAGCGAGGAGGCCTGTAGGTTGCCTAACCATTACCGTTTTCATGGCATACGGAACAGTCATCACCCAACCACACTTGGTGCCATACCGATAGAATGCGCAAAGAAGTCGTAGCCGGGCATTCACCGTTGCTGCGGCAAGGCACCGCCCTCGGGGCTTAGGTTCCAGCCCGGAACTCCGCGAATACCGTAGTTTCTCGGTCATTGCCCACATCACGCCAGTCAATAGCATTCACCTCACACCAGCCAAAGAACTGATACAACGCTTTCCGGCATGTTATCCACGACTTCCTGGATTGAACCCTGCCACGCTTGATCAGATGCGCTATACAAATGTCCAGGGCTTCCTCAGTAATCTTTCCCTCCCTAGATATAAGGATTGGAAAGCCGGTGTAATTTGGGTTTGAACTTGCTCGTGCTGGAGAAGAATCCATTCTGCGCTTCTACCAGGGTGTATCACTTTGGCAATCGGTAATCAGCCAAGCTGGCGCACGTACCAGGTGCCTATGATAATATCAGCAGTGGCCACGGTTGGTGCCATTATCAGCATGAGCCCGGTCAGTAACCTGGCTGACCTGTACCTCATCACTCTGCCTTTGGTCCCTAGTCTTTTTGTTTGATTTTAGCCGTTTCTGATGGTCAGCTAACTGCTTGCGCAGATCCTCTTCGCGGGATAAAGCGATTGCCAGCTGTGTCCGGGTTTCTGAGTGCTCTTCCTGAATATTTGCCAACTCCTCAATCCGCTTAGTCGCTGTCTTCAGCTCGCTACGGGCGTCGCTGGAAGATGTCTTGATCTTGTCGAGATCGGTACGAAGCGTTGCGTTCTCGTCCTGCAGCTCACCGCTGCGCCTCATAACAGAGGCATTCTCCGCACGTAGGCTGGCATGTTCCTGCTGAAGAGAAGAGTCTTCGTTGACGGCCTCGAGCGTTTTCTGGAGCTGCAATTCACGTTTACTAGAGGTTTCCAGTTCCCGTGTAGCGGCTTTAAGCTCGCTTTCAATTGTGGCCAACCGGGCGCTGCTATCGGCTTTCGTCTCGCAAGTGGTCGACCAACGTTTGTTGCCGTTGCGCTTCAACACGCATGGTTTCCAATTGCTGATTCTGGCGGGAGAGCTGGTCTTGTAAATCGGTAACTCGTCCCATAGCATCCGCTGCCCGCTGCCTTGCGGTGGCATTCTCCGTCACAAGCGTATGGATCTCCTCCGTCTGCTGCTCAATGCGCTGCCCATCCTGATGGCCGTGTTCACGCAAGGTTGCGATGCTGGCCTCTAGTCGCTCAATCTCGCGTAGCGCCTCATCTCGCTCTTCGTTGGCAGCTTTCTCGCGCTGTTCGGACTCTGCGCGTATCTTCTCGACTTCTTCATCAGCGTGCTGGCTAGCGGAGCGCCATAGTTCAACTCCAACCCGCTCCAAGACAGTGCGGATCTCATTCGGCATTTCTCGCACAGCGATGGCATTGTCTTTAGGCTATCGCGCCACTCACGCATGACCGGGGAAATATGCGACAGGAGCCACCACCCAGGCATTCGCGCACCTGTTCATTGGTGGGCCTGTCGATGCCTTCGGATACCAGCTTCTCGGCAGCATCAATGATGCGTTGCCGTATTTCCGGCTTAATAGTCATGCCGGGCTATCTCCTAGTGTATGTATTGTATGTATGTATTATACATAAGATACATACATACAATATAGTCAACAGCTTCGCTAACCCTAAAATAATGCTAGCGCAGCCTACTAGATGATCTGCTGTGCAACATTCCCACCTAAGAATGCAACCAGTGCAGGAAATCTATTGGGAAAGATCGTGCCAATGTTGAAAGCCATAGCTGTTGCGGGATCGGTGCAACATCCCCACCGCAGTGACTAAACACAAAAGCCTCCCGAGGGGAGGCTGTTGAATGGTAAAGAAAAATCAAGCTGCCGCGGTTGCTGCAGTTGAGTCTTCTTCTCCGTCGATCAAACCGCACTGTTGTGCCATTTGCTCGATGAAGTTGACCGCCTTCTGCGCATCAGCCAGAGCACGGTCGATCTCTTTGGCCTGGTCACCTTTGAGCCGTGAAGCCCATCCAGTGAGGTGGGACGCCGAGTTTTCGGGGTAGCAGGAGACCAAAGCGCATGGCTGCAAGCCAGGCGCCAGCTTCTACCACTACTTCCTCTCGAGCGCGATCGCTCTTGTCCCGGTTGAGGCGCGAGGGAGCACCAGTAGCATGGATCAGCTCATGCAGGCCGGTGGCCGCAATTTCACTAACCTCATGGAACTGTTCAGGACGGGGCAGGCGTATGCCATCCGTAGAGGGCCTGTAGTAGGCCTTGTCACCGCCCCAGCTTAAAGGGATGCCCGATGCTTCAATCAGCCGTGCAACGAACTGCACGGGCTCAGGTTGAGCTTCTAAGACAGGTGGCTTTGCAGCCTCTGTCAATGGGTCCGCCAGCTGCTCCTCGTTAAACACATAAAGATACGGTTCACGGGGATGATTTTCTCCTCCGTTGTGCCGTTCTCCTTCTTCTCGCGCTTTTGTGGAATTTCCAAAATTCCACGGGGTGGCCTTTCGCCCTTGCGGGTGAGTGCAGAGATCCTTCGCTTGCTTGAAAGTCACCCAGGCAGGGCTGGTGTAGCCGTTTTATCTGAAGCAATCCAGAGACTGATGATATTTGACCAGCCAGTGTAAGAACGCCCTGAAGAGGCGTTATAGGGCTGGCTCACATCTTGTCGCCGCCTGGTTTCCAAGGCTTCTGCCAGGGGCTGTGCCTTCCATCAAACCTTGTATGAGTGCTTCGCGGATACCATCGATTGCACGTTTGCTCATGATCTATCTCCTCTCTCATTCCTGCAGTAGTGCAGGTCTCAAGAAGGGATAGGGCGCTAGGTGACAGCCGGTGGGGGTCAGTGCTTCCCCTAACTCTAATCGAGACCCGGCAGCGGGAATGAGAGGAGAGAATGATGAAGCACACCAACCAGTTGGATATGTTCGCAGTTAGTGAGGCGGCCAAAGTTTATAGTTTCCCTGGAAGGGAACCGTAGAGACCGCAGAGCAGCGTAAAGAGAGTGAAGATGCTGTTATCTCAGAGGCACTGAACATCATCGAAGCACGGTTCTATGGTCAGCTTGGAGTTAAGCTCAAGTCTGGTGTATGGGAGGTAGGAAGGGTGGCGTATCCTGTTGATTGATCACGACCAAGATCTCAACCAACACGAGTGGATACGCCATGGCCGATTCTACCCTCCGGACTCTTTCACAACCAGAACCCCAGGTCGCTGACCCGCTGCACGAGCTGCTGCGCCAAGGTGCCCGTGACCTGATCGCCAAGGCCGTCGAGGCCGAGTTGGCCACCTTCTGGCGCAGTATGCCGATCAGCGGCTCGACGATGGACGCCAGGCCGTGGTCCGCAACGGCTACCTGCCCGAGCGCACGGTCCAGACCGGGATCGGGGATGTCAGCGTGCAGGTGCCCAAGGTGCGTGACCGCAGTGGCGGTGGCGCTCGCTTCAACAGCAGCCTGCTGCCGCCCTATCTGAAGCGAGCCCGCAGCATCGAGGAGTTGATCCCTTGGCTCTACCTGAAGGGGATCTCCACTGGCGACTACCAGGAGGCGCTGGCGGCACTGCTGGGCGACCAGGCCAAGGGTCTGTCGGCCAACACTGTGTCACGGCTCAAGAAGCAGTGGGAGGACGAGCATACCGAGTGGCGAAAGCGGGACCTGTCAGACCGTCGCTACGTCTACTGGTGGGCCGACGGGGTGTACAGCAACGTGCGCATGGATGACCGCCTGTGCCTGCTGGTGATCATCGGGGTCACCGAGCAGGGCCGCAAGGAGTTGGTGGCCGTCGAGGACGGCTTCCGCGAGTCGGCGGACAGCTGGAAGACCCTGCTGACAGGCCTGCGAGAACGCGGCCTGACCCAGGCTCCAAGCTGGCGGTGGGCGACGGCGCCATGGGGTTCTGGGCGGCCCTGAGCAAGATTTACCCGGAGACCGACCATCAGCGCTGCTGGGTTCACAAGACGGCTAACGTGCTGAACAAGCTGCCAAAGTCAGTACAGCCCAAGGTCAAGGCCGACCTGCATGACATCTGGATGGCCGAGACCCGCGACGAGGCGCACAAGGCCTTCGATCGCACGCTGAAACGCTTCGAGGCCAAGTACCCCAAGGCGATGGCGTGCCTGGCCAAGGATCGGGAGGAACTGCTGGCGTTCTACGACTACCCGGCAGAGCACTGGGTGCATATCCGCACCACCAACCCGATTGAGTCGACCTTCGCCACGGTCCGCCTGCGGAGCAAGCGCAGCCGGAACTGCGGCTCCAGAGCGACGACCCTGGCGATGGTCTTCAAGCTGCTCCAGAGCGCCGAGAAGCGCTGGAAGCGCATCAAGGGTTCAGCAAGCTGGAACTGGTCGTGAACAACGTCCGGTTCCAGGATGGAAGCAAGTAACCGATCAGTCAGACAGGACTGCCGCCTGACCGCCATCCACCAGATTTGACTATAACTCCCCAGCTTGAGAGTGAGGGTGCAAAGATAACGGCTCCTTGGATAGCGGTTGATTATCTGACGCTCAAGTATGCGGAACTGCCTTACGAAGTGTTCTCAGTGACGTGGCTGAACTCGCAACATCAAGTCATCAAGCATGAGGAGCTTTTAGAGGCACCGTGGATAAGGCGGCTGTCTATCCTAGGAAGTGGTTAGAAGTGCGATTGAAACGAATGCTTCCGCCGTATTGTTGTGTCACAACCATCCTAGCGGTAGTCCTCAAGAGAGTGATGCTGATCGTCAGATTACGAAGAAGCTACAAGAGGCTTTGGATGTGATCGACGTAAAGGTGATAGACCACATTATTGTGGCTGGCACCGAGCATGTCAGCTTTGCAGAGAGGGGCTGATATAACTTCAACGGTTATGCCGTTTTCATGGCCTCACCAGCATTCCAGCTGGTGAGGCTTTTATGGGCTATCCTTTAATTGTTAAACCTGCTGTGATGTTGATACTGCTCTTCTAACGGCCCACAAAGAAACTCGGTGGCTTGGGGGTGTTAGGAAAGGCTGGTTAATATAAAAGGTTAAAGGGTTAAGGCTGGGTTAAAACAGGGTTACGAGCGAGTAAAGAAGCATCAAACCACTGAAAAGTATGCATTATCTTTCAAAACCGATGCAACGTCCCCACCGCTTGCTATGCAACATTCCACCGCTTGCTGTGCAACATCCCCACCTGGGGCTCAAAGTTATCCTCCTGATGTCCACAGAAAACGTCTTTTGTCCACATTTTGGCTCATTTAGGCACCATCTGTGCAACATTCCCACCTGCAAGATTTAAGGCATGATAGGTTGACAGGATCGATTCGATTCGCTCTGCATCTCCTGTGCAATATACCCACCTACTATAGAGGGCTAAATTGCTGGTCAGAAAATAACCTGTGCAGTATCCCCACCGAAACGATGCAACATTCCCACCTATAAAACGCTACTTTTCCACAGGCTTACCCACAGTAAATGTGGATACGTTGATAGCTATCAGAGCACTTTTATACCGTTATCATTTGAAGCTGCTTAATATAGTGCCTTACCTTCTTTGTTGTCAAATTGTTACTGATCGACAATCCTGCCAGGGAGGAATGACACTTTGAGCACGCTGGCCGTGCTTTAAAGACCTGTCGCGGGGCTGATGGTGCAACGTTCCCACCTACGTTCTGTGAGCTACACTCTTGAATGCCTACTGTGATAGCAGTCTGCTTACAAGGGTGACTGGACGTTGGCTACGGTCATTGGCGCGGTGATTAAGGAGGTCTGGAAGCATCTATCTGTGCAACATTCCCCTATTGAGCAAGGTGATCGAGAGGGTCTGGAATCGGCTATCTGTGCAACATTCCCCAATGATGGCACACGCTTGGACTGCAATGCGCGCCTCAATGGTTCCTGCAGCACAGCCCGTTAATTACGATCCTGGCTGGCTGGGGTTTGAAGGGCGACGAGTTGCCCGTGTGTACATTATCCCCTAAGCAGTAAAGGCCATCTAAATGCATTCAATGATCCAGACTTCACAAAGGAAATAAGATAATATTATTTTAAAGTGATGTTTCGCTAATAGTATGTAAGTCTTTCTTTAACCGTATTGAGTTACTTTTGTAATTTGCTCTTTTAACAGTTTTGACAAATTTATCTGTAGGAAAGATTGTGTAGTAAATATCAACAAGTTTTTCCCTTCCGTTATTCTCTTCGCTTTATAACTAGCTATAACCTCATGCTCAACGAGTACGTCTAGGGCAATTTTCATAGCCCGAACATTACTGCCCATGCGATCAGAAAGCCCGCGAGGGCTACCTGACAGGTAAGGAATAAGACGAGGCGTATAGGGATCGTTGGCTGATGCCTGGCTCCAGTAGTGACTCATTCGCTTATGCATGTACCGGGCAAGAGGGCTCTTAATCGACATCGAAGTGCTATAGTCATATAAACGGAAAGTTTGTTTAAGAATGCTCTCAGTTACTAAAGGGTTAAACTGTACATAGCATTTAGTATCGCCTTCACGCATCTGAATATCTTTTCGCGTGGTTAGGCCGACCATAGGAAAAAGCTTGAGGAAATAACAGTTTCATTATCATTGGTGACCGTTTCAAGCTGTGCGCCACGGCATACAAGTATCGCCTCCTTTATCTCGCTGAGTTTGAACTCATGTTTGTTCCGGCGTAACTCAGCACGCAACTCGTAGAAAGTAAAAGAACACCAACTTTACCATCGATCATGACGCTTCCGCCATTAACAGCCAGTTTTCTTAAAGCGTCTTCTATAATCTCTTCACGCTCACCAGGATAAACTAGCTCATGTTTGCCTTTACTATTCTCGATAATAGCTGGCTTAACTTTAACCTTTATAACGCGGTCGCCTATACGGCACTCGCGCTCTCTTACCGCGCTGTTAAGGTCTGTGAATCGACGACGCTTCTCCAGAGAATATTTAGGCAATGCATCGTAAATGTCGATGCTATTACTATAATTTCTGTCCCGGCTATCGCTCAGGCTGAATAGGTCAAGCTGAGGCGGCTTATTAACCGCAACTGCTTGTATGTCCTTGTCTTT
Organism: Vreelandella sulfidaeris; assembly: GCA_007182875.1. GTDB lineage: Bacteria > Pseudomonadota > Gammaproteobacteria > Pseudomonadales > Halomonadaceae > Vreelandella > Vreelandella sulfidaeris. Next base: position 178,759 of record AP019515.1, read on the forward strand.
ATTGCTATCGCTGGCCATATCTAACCTCTGTCAGCCTACAGTAATAACCTGCTATTTCTCTTCGACAAGCCAAGAATCAACGACCTCGGCACCGTACTGATCCTTCCAAGCCCTCAGGGTTTTATGATTGCCACCTCTTGTTTCGACAATCTCCTTTCATAAGGATTGCGATATTCCTTTATCATTCGCTTCTTACGTATAGCCGGAGACTCGCTGACGCTTTTTCAGTATTAACCAATTTAATAACGTCCAGGGCCGATTCATTATAATCAGCCATTAACGTTTTTAAGCGGTTAAAAGCACTTTCACGCTTGAAATCTTCTCGATTCTCAAACGATATAAGTTGTTCTCGAAGAGACTTCGATTGCTCCTGCAGCTGTTGGTATTCACGCAATATAGGCATGTGTTTCCAGACAAGGCAATGTGAAAGTGTGCAAAGCACATTTTGTAGCTAACTCGGCTGTATGTCAACGATATGAGACCGTTGGCAGTGGTCTAAAGCTAGCGCAAAATATCTCCAAGGATGTGTTTTCCATTAAAAATACCCTTATTTCGCAAAATCTACGGGTGATGGCCCTGCCAAAAGCCTAGATTTTGCGTACAGGCTTTCAGGAAATGGCTTTTACCTTGAGAAATAGAATATAGAACAATAACTTAGGGTGATATTTTCCGTTTTGAGTGATCCTGTGTACACAGTTAAAAGGCCGTAGTGCTGGCGCTTAGGTTCTCTACTTATTAAAATAGTTATTTAAGAAAGTAGAGAAGGGCAGCGAACCCGAGTAGGCTGTATCAGAGTCACATGAATAAGGCTGTGCTGAATGACTTGGAAGGCAATCTACAAAATTGCGGTAGTTACTTCATATGCTCAGATGGTCGTCAATAGCATTGCAGCTGATTTAGGTGGTCTTCACATATTGGTGCCAGGACGCTGCCCAGTCTGAAGCCAGGCACTAACCCTGATCAGGGGAAAATCACAACCAAAAGGGAGCAATTGGATGTTTGATCACTTGATTATGCCACCCCGCGCAGGATATGCGGTCATCACTACCAACGATTTCATGGTCATTGTCCGTGATACGGGCGATATTGTTAGTGTCCTAGAGGACGCCGATGCAGTTCTTGAGCACTTGAGCTTAACGATCCTGGCGGGCTGCGTCGCAAGCGAGTCTATGTCGAGTCCGCACCAAGCGCATCAGATTTTTACGAGGTGATGCATGAAAGCGGGATTTGCTCGATATTGTTATGTGCTCTGCAGACCAGGCTGATTATTTGCAGCAACACATTGCCAGCTTAGAGGGGCCCGGAAATGGCTGATTCACTAGCGATGATTCCTTATAACGTCACTGGGGCCTTGCTGAAGCATCGAATTCTTTGACAGAGGCCAAGGGAAACCCCGCGCTCTCTTATGGGGCTTGGCTCCCGCCGTAGCCGGGTCACGATGCGATCTCACCTCCAGCAAGTTGCCTACCTTAGCGGCGGTCATGACATTAAGAGTTGTCCGTGGCATATGATCCGGCGCGAACATGTGCGCTCAATCATCGAGATGATGAGTGAACTGGGCAAGGCTCCATCCACTATTAATACTGCATTGTCTGCTATGAAAGGTGTGGCGCGTGAGGCTTGGGTTGCGGGTCGCATGGATAGTGAGAGCCACCATCAGATCAGCGATCTCAAGTCTGTCAGGGCTCAAGGTTGCCGAAGGGCGTACACCTTGATGATGTAGCTATCCAAGCCCTTTGTTCCGCATGCGAAACAGACGAGACCCCAAAGGGGAGATGCCGTGTTACTCCACTTACTGGTCAACACGGGGCTGCGTCGATCGGAGAGTGTATCCATAGACATCGAGATGATTGACCGCGGCCGGCAGTCGATCAGGATTCTGGGCAAGGTAACAAGGAACGCCTCGTCTTTCTGCCCAATGAAACGTTCCTGAAAGTCATGGCATGGCAATCCCGGTTGGGGCGGGATGTCGGGCCTCTTTCCTAGAGTGCGCCGACATGGTGTGATTACTGATCTTCGTATTACTGACCAAGCTGTGTACTTCATCATAAAAGAAAGGGCCGTTCAGGCGGGCATTAAGGAGTGCGCGCCTCACGATTTTCGCCGCACCTTCGCTACGAATATGCTAGATCGAGGTGTCGACGTTCTCACGGTGCAATACGCTCTAGGCCATACCAACCTAGTCACCACACAACGCTATGACCGAAGTGCGGAAAGGCGCCTGGAGGAGGCGATGAAAAGAATATGAAACAACAGAGCAGTGCTTCACCCCAAGCTATGGGTGTCATCTAACAGTGACATAACGTTCAACACCAGCCACGATGGCCTAGCTGGCAAGATAACCGTGACGCTAACGCCAGGTCAGCTCGAGGTGTTCTGGAGCGATCCGGCTGCAGCTTTGCCAGTGTCTATGGTATTACCTGGGAGACTGCCTCGCCTGGCAAGCAGCCGGGTACATGGCGCAGTGTGCCGAGCTGACCACGAAGGGTGGCAATGCCGGAACCCAGTCCATGGTGGCCATCCTGTAGCAACCCCAGATCGATGGGTAGCCATGCGCGGCAAATACAGCCTAATTCATCAGGAAGGGGTCAGCAAATGACTGGTCAGCGAGAAGTAAACGGTTTATGGAGCATCGGACCTCTCTACTCCCGTCACCCTGCGACCGACCCTCGAGATGTTTTCGTTGGTGGGAAGAACCCCAGCCAAGCGGAAAGTGATTTTGAGAATGGCATCGCTCGCATGGGTGGGTTTTGGCGCCAGCCATCTTATGTGGGGCCTATCTGACTGCAGCCTCTTTGCTCGTTGAGCAAGGGCAGGCACGTGGTAGCTTCGATGAGATAGGATTACCAGCTTTTATCTTCAGCGTCACGCTGCGGAGTTGATTCTTAAAAGGCTACTGCAGTGGTGTTTTGAGATTATTGAATGTCGGAACCAGATCAAACCTGGGCAGGCTATTATGATTACAAATCGGCATCGCCGTTCTCTAAATAATGAGCATGACCTGCGGAAAATTCTGAATAGTCTGAAAAGGCAGCCAAGCTAGCCGATGAGAAAATTCCTCCAGAGTGCTTGGCACAGCTAGTTGAAACCATCAGCTCTGTGGAGGCTTCACCGCACTGGTCCCGCTACCGAGTTGATTCTCGCAGCACACAGAAGAAGCTATGGGAAACCACGGAGATAGTTATTCCAGTTGCAAGCCTTCAGACCCAATTGGATCTTGTCGCCAGTGACGTGCTGGCGCGTAGCCTTGAGCAGGAATGTTATGAAAACGAGCTGTATAGTACCTGGGCTGGATTGACGTCAGCCTTAGAGGGATCACAGTAGCCAGCTCAGTCAATCGGCTTGTCGGCTATTCATATCGTACATTGACAGTTCTCACGGGGTTCGTATGGCTGGTCGCCAAAACTGAAACCCTGTAATTTCCGACGCCATCTGATCAATGAATTGATCTGCTGAATTTGTCATGAATTCCGTAATTAACCAGTTCGATGTGCCGTAGAGATGTCTCTCTAGGCCATTAGGATCGTAACGGGCTAATTCGCTCAGCCGATGCATCGCAGCAAATATAATGGTAAGACCGTGGCGCTCAGATGGTGGGTTGCTGCTCAGATTTCGTTTGATGTACCACAAGTCGCGATTCCCAGAGATAGGAACTATGATCCGACGAGTCTTGCTGTGATATGTGCCTAGCCGCTTTTGGGCCAAGAGTTTTCAGCCTGTGGGGCTTTACCTCGCCACCAATTGAAGCGCTTTTCGGCGAATATATGTTCTACCGTCTTCAGTGAACCATTCAAAGAGTGAGGGATATTTCTGAGCATCCGACCATCTGCATATCTGGGCGACACTTCAGCCTGGAACCAGCATTCACGAGCCTTGGGGTCTGGATGTTTTACGTAGCAAGCACTTTCTAACGGTATGAAGAGCTCTGGGGCCGACCTGAAGGTATGCAAGAATGCTCTATGCACAAAAGGTACATTCCAGAGTAAGTCTTTGAGGTTGTACTTTTCGGCGGTGTGCGTGACGGTGCTTTCGCCGAGATACGTACACAAAGCTGGCAAGATACCGCCAGACTTAAAAGTTATGGCCTCATTAGCCAAGCTAGCCTTGGCTTTGCTGGCCTATCTCCGGTTACACCATGATTCTCTGCATGTGTGGCGCCTCGAACCACCAGAAGAGCTTTGGTTGCGTTCAAAAGAGTAATAAAGGGACAGTGGCGACGCTTCAACATCCATATACTTAGCGGCTTCATGGAACCTTAGTGCCTGTGACCAGAAGGATAGTGCCTCACTCTTATTCTGTCGCTTAAGCCAAAGCTCTACGAAGCTCCATGGATCTCTTGTGAGTACGCTCTCAGATGCGAAGTCAGGGTGGTTGATAGCTTTGTGCATCCATACCCGACGATTGCCAATTTTAATATTTTCTCCAAGCACTTTCGCTCCTTAAGAGGCTGTACTGCGGGATATTAGGCTAAAATCTGTAGTATGTTTGGTCGTCATCAGCCTTAGCGAGCCTTTTAAGGTAGTTTCGTTCTCATTCATTTATGATTTTAGCTTTCGCGGGCCTGTGAACCTCGTCAGTTTCTGGCTAAGCATCATGCCAGATGTTACACCCACCAAGCCAATCCCTGTTCTGATCGACCAGTCATGATCAAACTTTACTAGCAATAAACCTGTAAATAGCAGGAGGCACATCACTACAATATTGCGATTCCAGTCAAGACGATATGGGCCGAGATCATGACAATGAAAATACTGCTCCTGACTGTCCTTGGCCATTCGAGCGAGATGAGCCTGCAGATCAAGAGTCCTATCGATTTCCTTCCGTGTTCTGGCTGGTCGATGAAGCCGGCGCTCGTAAATCGCCAATCGCACCATCTTTTCATCTGGTAGATGATCTATATTCTGCCAGCTCGTTGTCTTTACGCCGTAAGCATCAAGTATTTTCCTTGCAATGTTCGGACGCCGCAGTACCTGAATGTAGCGACCATCGAGCATTGCTAACCATTCGTCACGTTCATCGCTGGGCTCAATTATCGGAGTTAAGCTCAAGTCTGGTGTATGGGAGGTAGGAAGGGTGGCGTATCCTGTTGATTGATCACGACCAAGATCTCAACCAACACGAGTGGATACGCCATGGCCGATTCTACCCTCCGGACTCTTTCACAACCAGAACCCCAGGTCGCTGACCCGCTGCACGAGCTGCTGCGCCAAGGTGCCCGTGACCTGATCGCCAAGGCCGTCGAGGCCGAGTTGGCCACCTTTCTGGCGCAGTATGCCGATCAGCGGCTCGACGATGGACGCCAGGCCGTGGTCCGCAACGGCTACCTGCCCGAGCGCACGGTCCAGACCGGGATCGGGGATGTCAGCGTGCAGGTGCCCAAGGTGCGTGACCGCAGTGGCGGTGGCGCTCGCTTCAACAGCAGCCTGCTGCCGCCCTATCTGAAGCGAGCCCGCAGCATCGAGGAGTTGATCCCTTGGCTCTACCTGAAGGGGATCTCCACTGGCGACTACCAGGAGGCGCTGGCGGCACTGCTGGGCGACCAGGCCAAGGGTCTGTCGGCCAACACTGTGTCACGGCTCAAGAAGCAGTGGGAGGACGAGCATACCGAGTGGCGAAAGCGGGACCTGTCAGACCGTCGCTACGTCTACTGGTGGGCCGACGGGGTGTACAGCAACGTGCGCATGGATGACCGCCTGTGCCTGCTGGTGATCATCGGGGTCACCGAGCAGGGCCGCAAGGAGTTGGTGGCCGTCGAGGACGGCTTCCGCGAGTCGGCGGACAGCTGGAAGACCCTGCTGACAGGCCTGCGAGAACGCGGCCTGACCCAGGCTCCCAAGCTGGCGGTGGGCGACGGCGCCATGGGGTTCTGGGCGGCCCTGAGCAAGATTTACCCGGAGACCGACCATCAGCGCTGCTGGGTTCACAAGACGGCTAACGTGCTGAACAAGCTGCCAAAGTCAGTACAGCCCAAGGTCAAGGCCGACCTGCATGACATCTGGATGGCCGAGACCCGCGACGAGGCGCACAAGGCCTTCGATCGCACGCTGAAACGCTTCGAGGCCAAGTACCCCAAGGCGATGGCGTGCCTGGCCAAGGATCGGGAGGAACTGCTGGCGTTCTACGACTACCCGGCAGAGCACTGGGTGCATATCCGCACCACCAACCCGATTGAGTCGACCTTCGCCACGGTCCGCCTGCGGAGCAAGCGCAGCCGGAACTGCGGCTCCAGAGCGACGACCCTGGCGATGGTCTTCAAGCTGCTCCAGAGCGCCGAGAAGCGCTGGAAGCGCATCAGGGGTTCAGCAAGCTGGAACTGGTCGTGAACAACGTCCGGTTCCAGGATGGAGAGCAAGTAACCGATCAGTCAGACAGGACTGCCGCCTGACCGCCATCCACCAGATTTGACTATAACTCCAATTATCGTAATTCGAGATGGAGCTGGATAATCAGCTTCCTGAACCCACGCTGCTATAGCCGGTTGATCATGCGATCGCATAAAAGCGACCCTGTGTTTTCCCTCATGAGCAATGAATATCCCAAGTGGCTTGTACCAGACATATAAGGCGTTATCCCTTGAGCCAAAGTAGGTCGCGTAGCGCTCGATCCTATTCACCACCTCCTCTGGTGGCACGTTCTCAGGATGCCCTTTGATGCTTGCCCCAATAACATGTTTTGGATCTACAAAGGCTCGATAAGCCTGTCCATTCTGGTCTTCCCAGTTTAAAAGGTATCAGCACAGCTATTAATGAATCTGGGTGTAGTGCGCAGGTTCCTCGATCATTGTCCACTATGTCATTAAGCAACGGTTGCCCAATTGTCTTACGTGCGTATCTATCCAGCTCGACCTTAAAAGTAGCAAGCTCTTTAACTACGTCTTCATGACCAATTGAAACAGGTTGCTTGATGAGATTCAGTGGGGATGGTCGGGTTCAGGCACTGCTGATGACTCCGTGTTGACTGGCTCAGAAAGGTGGGGCTGGTTTGACATAATTCGGGGAGCTATTTGCTCCCCGGGTGTCAGCTGGCTAGGAAGTGCTGTCTCCAAAATGCACTCGAAAGGAGTTTGGGTCCAAGATTCCCCAGCCTTCAAGTGCGTAATAGCCCATTGCACCTTCAGGTGAGCTAGGGTCACGAATAAAGAGGATTTTTACCTTAAACTCTTCCCGGATCGAAGTCAGCTGCCGTTTAACCGTGCCAGCCGGGATGCCCGTAGCTTCAGAGATGTCCTGAAGGCTTGGGCGATCCATGTGGTCAATAGCACGGATAATGTCGTATTTTCGCTGTGTGTCACGCGATAGGCTCGGCATAGAGGTCAGTCCTCACCCTCGACACCAAGTAGCTGAACGTCAGAGACTCTTACCCTCAGTGTGTCTTTTCATCATTATCTAGTCGAACCCAGCAATAGCCAGGCTCATGATCGATACGATCAGTCTGTAGCATGCCACTACGTTGTGCGCCCTTCACGGTAACGCCTACCACGACCCGAGCCCGGGTGGGCTCCTTTGCCATTACTGGCGCTGGTGTATCAAGTTCGGCGCCAGCAGCCTTTTAGGCTGGGGTTGCTCAGTATTAGTGGCCGATTTAGGTCTCGGTGGCTTTTCCTGTGCAACATCCCCTTACCAAGAGGAGTCATCTTTCTCGTTAAACTGGGGCGGCATTGCGGGCTGGACATCATCAACAGTGTTCCCCATGCCAGAGTTTCCAGCGGAGGGATGAGTCGAATCCGCTCAGTGGTGGCTGGTCATCATTCGTCCCTAGAGCTGGCGCTGGAACCTGAGCCTCCATGGGAACTGTTTCAGGGTCTTCAGCCAGAGTGCCACCCTTTGCCTGTTTCAGCAGCTCACGGCAGGCTTTTCGGCTGATTCCGTCTACTAAGGCCTTTTCGCAAATGCGTTCAGCCTTCTCTGGCGCAATTTGATAAATCTGCCTGAGCGAATTCAGCGATTCGGGGTCAGCCGTGACATCTTCCTCGTATAGCTTCTGTACGCATTCGGGGAGCTTGAGCAGCGATAGGTGCTGCGAGATATAACCACGCGATTTACCTAGACGCTTAGCCACATCGACGGCCTTCCACTTAGCGTCAATGAATTTCTGAATCCCCTTGGCGATTTCCATCGGAGTCAGGTTTTCCCGCTGAATGTTTTCAATCAGCTCGCCGGCTGTTTCGTCCAGCTCCTCCTGGTCCTTTTGTTGACGATCGCCTCAACCGGCACACCGGCCAGTTTACATGCACGCCAACGGCGCTCACCTTTCTGAATTCGATACTTACCGTTAGCATCCTTAGGAGATACGATGATCGGCTGTTCCTGGCCATGCGACTTAATTGAGTCGGCTAGCTCCTCAATACCGCCGAATTTCTCTCGGACTTGGCCATTTTTCGGCACCACTTCAGCTGTATCCAGCACCAATACTTCCTTGGCGCCTTTAGAGCGGCGTGAGAGGCTTTGCAGGTTGTCTAGTTGTCCTAATGCCATGTCAGCCCACCTTTTCCATGAGTTCTTCGATAACTGCACGGATCTCTTTGCCAGCCTCTCGTGCCGATGTCTTTTATGCTCCAAACGGGTACGCCATTGAGGTTGGCCACGTCGAGTTGCCCTCTAACGCCAATCTCAGATTTGTAGACCAGATCCGGCACCGCCTTGCGAAGCTCATCTCGCGTGATCATGTCCTCCTCGAAACCGCGTTTGAGGTTATTGATCACCATCCCGGTGTTTTCCAACTCGGGATTCAGCTCCTCCTGAACGCTTATGATCGTGTTCAGCAGACCCTCTACGCCATCCAGTGCGAAACCACTTACTTGCACCGGACAAATGACATGAGTGGACATAGTGAGTGCAGCTACTAGCTTACGGCCCAAACTAGGGGCAGTCGACAAGCACGTAATCGTAATTATCCAGTATGCCGCTAGCCTTCAGGTTTGTGATCGGGTTGACCACACAGTTGAGCGGTAGGGACTCAATCTCAGATAGCTCTGGATCGTTCTTGGTTGTCCAAATCAGATCCATTCCGCGCACGCACTTCATCGGCTGGATTTCATGCATGTTCTCATCGAACAACCGGACTGATGGTGTGCCTGTATAGGTTGCCTCATCGCTCTGGCTCAACCGGCTAGATGTGTTGCCCTGTGGGTCGAAATCAACTGCTAGTACGCGATAGCCCGCCTCCACGAGGTAGAAGACTGTTTGAAGGCAAATGGTCGATTTTCCGACCCCGCCTTTCTGATTGGAGAAACTGATTATTTTGGTCATGGAGTTCCCGGTAGCCGACCTGGAAAAGACAGGTTGAGAATGTCCTTGTGCAAACGGCGGCGATCCTTGCCAAGTTACGCATGCGAAACATGATAATCCACATAAACTGATACGGCAAATAGTATAAACCGATCTATCTAGCGCATAAAAGGCCTGGACAGAGCCAAGCCAAAGACAGGATATGAGTAGGGTTCAGGCTGCTTTAGATGCCTGAACAGCATCCTCAGGGTATCCTCTAGCGTAGGGACTGATTCACCCCTAGTAGGGTTATCAGCTCCTCGACAACGGCCGCAAGAGCTGGGATGTGAATATGGGCATCCGCATCAAACCTTGATGCTTCATCATCACCCGAATCAGCATGCTCAAGCAGTGCATCATCGAATTTGATCTTCTTTAGGCCTAGATCATCCTGAAGCTGCATCGCCAGTTGACCTGTCCGAGCAATCGAAAGGGCTGAACAGATGCGGCCTCCATCAAGGTGCTGCTGTATCTCGTCACTATCGAGATCGACCTCCGAAACCTTAATCACACCATCATTGCCAGAAGGCGATTCGAGCTGGCAGAACTCTCCAAGAGCCCAGCCTTCAGCACGCTCAGTCGAGGCAGCCAACCAACGGGTCATCAAAGCTGTTGGACGATCGCTAGTTGCCATTGGCGTGACTTTGAGCGATCCCAGTGTAAGGCGCAACAGATCGAGTGCTTCTTCTGCTTTCTTACGACTGGCAGCGTCAATGAGTATCCATTTACGCCTGATGTCGATAGCCATCAGAAAATGCCCGGTTCGCTTCAGGGAGGTGGGCAGTAGCTCTTCGTATACCTGCTCTTTGAGCAATTGTTTCTCCGCACGGCGCAGGTGACTTCCTGAGGCCTTCTCCATTTCAGCCGCCCTCTCCTCCACCAGCTATTTGACCGCGGCTACTGGGAGCAAACGCTGCTACTGCCGAAAGCGAAGAATGAGATATTGAGACTGGAGTGTGTATGCCAATACTTCACCGCAAACAGCCGACCACCCTACCCTTCGAGCCTCTGTGGGCGCGCAGGCCCTGGAAAGTTTTTTCGATGAGGCTGGTCATTTCGTCAGCCCCAAAGAATGAGCTATGTGCCCTATATGACAGTGCGTTGTCGAACACGATTAGGCCCTACGATCTTATTATTTTAGGCAAGGGAGCATGGTATTTAAATGGTGAAATAATAGATAACGGTATAACTCCCCTCCCTAGGCGCTATAGTAAACTGGCCAGTCATTTACCTCGGATAGTCAAGCGCTTCAACACCCAAGGCCTCTCGGAGAAAGGTGTTGGCTGCCCTCCTCCCAACGTTATCTCTTTGCGGATAGTCGCTGATTCAGCCGCATTGTTCCAACACAGCTGGTATGCCGCGAGGACGGGTTGGTAGTCGACCACTCCGCCCTCACGGAGGCAGCGGAGTATGAAGCGCTGATCTTCTTTGGTAAGGGGAAGCTCATTCAGCTGGTCCAGTCGGTTATCATTGCTATCCATATTATATCTATGCCAGACGACGAATTATATTAAATTCAAGCAGAATGAAACATTTAGTGTTTGCCACTTGACTAAGGGATGTACAACCGTTGCCCATTGCCACTATAGCTGGCGCTTATAGTCTCCCGAGCTGTATGGCCATAATCCACGACCCCATGAACCGCCTCTTCCATCCGCCAGTGATTTCCATCCCGCGGGGCGAGGCTAACTCTCGCCAAGCCAGGGGAAGCCTTACAGTGAAACAATGTAGATGGATGTCATCCAGGCCTTCAATCATCTTGAGATTGATCTCATCAATCTGATCCGTCTCGACCGCATACACTGTGTAGCTCCCATCCAGGCCAAGCTGTTCCTTGGCCACGGTGGTCAGCAATTCATCGAACTTCAGAGGGGCATCTGAAATGACCTTGGTATCAATCATCCTTCACCTTGTCCCCACTGAGTGCCACCGTTCGGGCTGTTTATGCGATGGTCTGTCAGCAAGCATAGGCGCCGCCCATCGACCCATAGCTCTCGAAAAATACCCTCGTGGGTATACACACCTACAAGCACATCTAAAGGCTCTTCGTAGTACGTGGATGAAGGTGCCAGGGTGCTATCGTTGAATGGCTCTTGACGGACTTGTAACGCTACAGCAGTTTGCCTGGCCAGCGGCACGCTCTTGTTCTTCATGCCCCATTTCCATGAGACACGATCTTTAGGCTTGAAACGCTCGTGCGATTGCTCTTCGTTTAGGAGATCCAGTGCCAGGCTAATTGTCATCTTCGTGATAGCTGGGTCACTTGGATCAACTTGGTCAGCATCCATCGACTGCTTACGCAGGCCGGATATTACGCGCCCCAAAGAGGCGAGCCAACTTTGTTGCCTTGCTTCATGCATCTATCCTCGGAGTCTTTCTATTCCGCCCGACAGCCACGGCCACACCTATTAATGTCCATGCAGCAAGTAGCGTAAAACCTAAGTGGAGGAATGCTCCGTAAGGCGGTCCCAATTTGACAGAGAGATAAAGAGACGCACCAAACGCGATGAGCCACCGGAACCAATAATCAACTGACCTACTTGCGACCCAGCGCGCCTGCTCAAGCGTCAGAGGACGGTGCAGCCAGCGAAAGGGTAAAGGGTCTTCTCCGTGTACCACGGCCTACCTTGAGTGGCTGACGTGGAAATAGACGGTTCACGGCGAACTGCGGAAACATTCCTTCGATTGCTCGCCGCATAATACTAACAGTGCGTTGGTCTTGTAGAGACATGGGGTGCCCTCTAGCTGGGCGCCCGGACTGCCGGAGAGGGAGCCAGGGCGCATTTCTTCAAGGTGCAATAAGGTTACAGGCTACGGATTTCAGCCGCACGAAGAGCACCACGCATGATATGAGCTTCACCGTTCTCATCCTTGTAGAGCGTATTCGGTGTAGACCGGATACCCAGCTGCTGGATCAGGTTGCTGTTCTCACTCACGATGTTCATAGCTTCGGCGCTCGGGGAGCCAGACACACTGCCGCCTCCCTCAAATGTGGCCAGCACTTCGGTAGGGTTCTCGGCGTCGACTATTTGTGCAGCCTGGTGGAGCGAGCCCTCGCCCATGAAGCCTACCGGAATCCAACGGATGGTGACTTCATCCAGAACCGCCCGGGACTCTTGATACATTTTCTGGCAGTAACCACATTGAGTATCAAAGACGACATACAGAACCTTGTCGCCGCTCCCTCTTCAACGTAGAAGGCATTTTCCTCAACTTGCGCAAGCGCTGCGGCCTCATCCTCATCTGTAAATCCGTTGTCCTGAGAGGCAGCTCGCTTCGGCATGCTGGCCAGCGGGCTATTCTCCATGTGCTGCTCCATGTGAGCCTGCGTCAAGTTTTCGCCACCCTCGCCCAGAATCATCCCGATAAAGGCATGCGTACCATCCTCAGTGGTATAGATCACATTAGTGTCGTTCTCGACACTAATAACCCAGCCATTGATGCCATCTAGGCCGGTATCGAATGTTTTGTCGACCTTGGCTCCAGGGATGCCCAAATCGGACACGGCCTTGGGAAGCTCTAAGCTGGAGCCGGCATTGTCGTCATTGGCGACGGTAGTTCCCGCGAAAAGTGCGGAGGCGACTGCAACAGCGGAGGCGATCAGGGTAAGGTGTTTCATCAATAAGCTCCTTGAGCAAAGTTAAGCGCCAGTGGTGCTGGCGTAGTCTTCGCCATGCAGGGCATGGCCACATCAGGTTCTAATCATCTGCTGTTTATGGCAGCAGCTCTTCAATTCCGCCTCGCGCTGCGAATCGGCACGCTCACGCGCTTGCTGGTTAGCACGACTGACCAGCTCTCGAGCCTCCTCATAAAGGTTCGATGCGCTGTAGGTGGTGTCTCCATGACGATCAAGACTTGTCTCGATCGTGGGGCATCTGTTGGCAGGCCTAAACCAGCCAGTACGGTGTCAGTGATGTCAGGAATAGTGCCGTCCAAGACGGCTGCTTGACGGACGATGACCAAAGCGCCATCTGCTGCATCAACGATCGCTGGGCGAACGCCATTGTCGACGCGAGCCAATGTGGATACGGCTGAATCTCTTGCCTCACCGTCCCCTAGCAGCTCACTGGCTGCTGCACGGCGAGCATTAACGTATTTGGCCGTATCGAATGTCACCACGGCTGGTGATTCAGCGTTTGACGAGGCCCATGGGAGGTCTAAGGGAATGACGGTTATAGCGAACGCCATCGCACCCAGCACACCACCTGCCAAAGGCAATACCCTAGCCAAGGGTGCTGAAATCGGGATCTGGTTTTGGTCTGTCTCGCTCATGTGCCTGCCTATCGTCTACGCATGAAAAGCCCCAGGAATAAACCAGGGGCTGTGAATAGAACATCAAAGGGAAATTCCACTCCTTCGTCTCCATCACCTGCAGCACCAGCGCTACGCGGATCACGGAGGATGCGGCAAGTGTCCACCATAAGGTTGGTATACACAGTGCCGTTATCAGCCTTACGGAAGGACAATTCGCCCTCGACAAAGACCAACTGACCGCGCTTCAAGCGATCCTTCATAACCTCGGCGAAGCGACCACCAAGGATGCAGTTAAGCCACATCGGATCATCACCCACTTTCTTGGCCATGTTGATACCGAACCGAACGTAAGTTTTGCCATTGCCGTTGGTCCGAACTTCTGGTTCGCCAATGTGACCAATCTGTAGAGTCTGTCCCCACATGTTCAAATCTCCTCTCTCACATTCCCAACGTAATGGGTCTCGTTGGGGATAGGGCGCTACTGACACTAAGGAGCGAACCTGGGCGGTTTATTTTCCTAACGCATGAAAGCCCCTGACTCAGATGAGTCGAGGAGGCTTTGAAGTGGTCACCTCGGGAGGTGACGAACGATTCTGCCTTGGGCTGGAGATAACTCCAGTGCGCCAAGTTAAGGAGGAAGTTACCAAAAGCTCTCTTGGTGAAGCTCACAATGAATGTATCTTCGGCGCTCTCTATGGCCTGTAAAGTGCTTTCCCGATGCAATTTGCGATCAGGGCGACGCACCTGGATGACAGGTCCATCCTCGACAGAGAAAGCGAACCCCTCAAGCTCACCAAGCGAGAAGACCTCGAAGGCCACATTCACATCCGTTCCCAAGTCAGCCATTTGACGTGGCGTTGGCTGGCGCCAGCGGCGACCGGCCTCACGAGGCAGAATGAAAGAGAGCCTTGCGCTGAGTCGATGGCAAACGCCACCTTATCAGCACGGAGGTCATCTAATTGCAGCCCGCCGAACTCACGACCAAAAGCTATGGCATCTTCTTGATTAATAATCAGCTCAATATTCATGTCGCTCTCTCCTCTCATTCCTGCGATGCAGGTCTCAAAAGGAGATAGGGCGGGGACTGCCATAAGTGGACAGCTAGAGCGCCTGTAAAATGTTTCGCATGCAGAACATCCCTAGGCTGTAGAGGTAGTTTTACGGGGTTAAGAAAGGGCAAGCGACAGAATAAAAAGTTCATCGCATTTTGCCGGGATATGCGACTTTGATCTTCAGAAAGAAATACGCCGTGTCCCGGTAGCCGTAAGCCATTCGCTTGATGACTTTGATGTGATTGTTCATTCCTTCCAGGGCGCTGGTGTTGAGTCGATAAAGGGCACTGGCAACGATACCTTCTAGGTGCTTGGCGAAAGCAACCAGCGACTTGAGCCCACTGTCGATGGCCATTCCAAACTACGCTTTACAGCGTCGGCGGGCCTCGGCTTCACTAGGTGCGTACCATAGCTCTTTGAGTTAGCTCTTAAGCAGGTAGACCGTGGTCAGCGGCTCTTTGGCGGCTAGCAATACATCCAACTTGACGGCCTGCTCAGGGTCCAGGTTGGTGCGGTTGCGCAGGAGCAACCAGCGACTGCGCTTGATCACACGCCGGCCAGCATGGTTCTCGCGTAGCCGGTTTGCCTGATAGACCCGCACCCGGTCGATCACCTCGCGACCGAACTTGGCGACCACGTGAAACAGGTCGTAAACGACCCTGGCTTTTGGGCAGTGTTGCTTGGCTTCCATGTCCATTGCCGTATTCATGCCCATGGCGACCGCTTCTTTTGCTGACAGGTATCCCTGTCCAGCCATTCGAAGGCAGCGCATGCGCATGAACGCCCTCGCCGACCCACAGGACTTGCTGTGTGTCGGCGCAAATAGCCACCATGGCATAGTGGTTCCCCTTGTGCAGGACAAACTGACGCCGCACCCGGGTCAGGTCTGCCTGGGCTGTCTCATGACTCAGGCGCCGATGATCCATAGTCTTGACCGTATACCATTGAAGCCCCACCAGCTCGGCCACATGCTTGATAGGTGAAAGTCGAACCAGGGTTTCGACCCAGCTCACCATGGCGCAGGTCAGTGGCTGACGTCCGGCTAGCCAGGCAATACGCTCTCATCGGGGCCGCAGGCCGGACGACGTACTCGGCGCACAGGGATGTCTAGCCATACGCGATACTGGAACAGGTCGCGCTCACGCACACGGCGATAACTGACATCATGAATGAGCCAGGTGGATTGGCCACAGCGACTGCAGCAGGGCGGGTGTGAGGCGGTGAGTTTGAGCTTGATCAGCAGGCCATTGGCGCCGAGTGATTCATAGCAAACCAACTCGAAGTCTTCCCAGAACAAGGTAAGCAAACTAGCATCCATGGCACGGCGGTGGTCTGGTTGGGACATTTTTGGCTTAAACCTTTCTACCGCCGTCATTCTCGTTTACGGGTGCTATCCTGCAGTGAAACCTGAAAATGGTTTGGAACTCTTATCCTCAGTTGCCAAATAAAGATCTCAATGCTTAGGCATGAGGTCTAGCCATCTCAAGTTGCCGCTATCAGGCTCTCCTAGAGCATCGAGCCTATGTCTGAGGCCCCGTTGGGTAGGCAAACATTGTCGTATTGAGGTCCGTGGTGGTGAGCCCATGACGAATGGCCAGCGCGAATACGTTGATGACTTCATCCACGTTGGGGCCGACGAGATGAGCGCCCAGTACCTTATCTGTCTCTTCTTCGATAAATATCTTGAAGCCATAGACCGGCTCGGCGGCCTGACGGGCGGTAAACCAGTTGTGTGTGTGTTGACTCGAGACGCGGAATTTCAGCCCTTGCTCACGGGCCTGCGCTTCGTCGAGACCGGCGGAGGCGATAGGCGGAATGGTGAAAGCGACACTCGGCACCCCTTTATAATTCGGTGTGCTACGTTTGCCATCGATCAGGTTGGCGGCCACCACCTTGGCATCGTGACTCGACACGGGGTCAGGGCGGCCCCACCTGGCGGCATCGCCTGCGGCATAAACGGCGGGGTTCGAGGTACTTTGCAGATGCTCATTTAGCGATAACCGCCCTTCTCGGTCTCGATACCGGCCGCTTCCAGGTTGAGGGCCTTGAGGGCTGGCTTTCTTCCGGCCGCGTGCACGACTAGGTCTACATCAACCGTGCCGGTCTCGCCATTCGAGGAGGTGCGAACACGATAGCCGGAGGCCGTCTTTCGATGGCGTCCACGTTGGTCTGGGTTCGCACATCAATGCCCTGATCACGGAAGGATTCCATGAGCCAATCGACCAGGTCCGGATCGAAGGGCTTGAGCATCCGCTCGCCGTGCTGTAGGACGGTGACTTGAGCTCCAGCCCGGGCAGCCAGGTGAGAAAACTCTGCGGCAATATAGCCCCGCCGACCAGGGCAATCCGCGGCGGCAAAGTAGCCAGTTCCAGAAATTGTTCGTTGTCTATGAGGTGTTCTTCGCCTGGAATACCCAGGGTGGCTGGCTCGGCTCCCGTGGCAATCAGGATATGCTGTGCTTCAAGTACCTGGTCCTCAACCTCAAGGCGGTTGGGGCCGGTAAAACGCGCCTGTCCATGGTAGGTATCGATGCCCTTGTCGCTGAACATGGCCTGGTGTTTTTCAGGCACAGGATCGGTAAACTCTCGCTTGAAGCGTAGCAGCTCGGCCCAGTCGATACGGACCTCTCCCTCCACGCCCTTGCCTTGCATGCGGTGAGCATGGTCCAGCGCCTTGGCCCCTGGATCATCATCTTCTTGGGGTCGCAGCCGCGCAGGGCACAGGTGCCCCAAAGGGGCGGGAGTCGATGATCGCAACACGCCAGTTGGCGGCTTGGGCACGCATGACGACTATTTTAGCGGCGGTGCCGGTACCGATAGCGACGAGATCGTAGGATGCTGCCATCTTGTTTACTCCTTTGCGTAGCGGCGACTTGGTAGCCGCTAGTCGCCGCGTTGAAGTCATCGCTGTCCAGGCTTCGTTCTACCGTGGCCCGAACAGCGATACCCTGAAATGCGTTATTCCCCTCTGAACCGTGCCACTTATTCGGGGATCAGTGGCATGTCTTCGGCTCCACGGTGGGCAAGGGGCCATTAGCTTTTCTCTACCGCGATTTCATGGAATGTGACATGCCAGCGGTTGGCCCGGTGATAGTTTCGAATGAAGGCGTCCCGAATATCCGTGCGCTGGCTCATGCTGGCGTAGTTGTGCCAGAGCGTCATGAACGCACGCGCCGCGAACCACTGGGCATTCACGATCATCCGGTCATTGGCGACACAGGTATCCTGATCGGGCACCTAGTCAGGGCTCATGGTTTCTTCAAGCGGCGCCGGCAGGCGTAACCGCCAACTTCCAGAATCTTCTTCATCTCATGGATGTTGGGGTTGCATACATCCTCAAGGTAGGTCTTGATCGCTTCCTTGATTTGCGAGTCTTTCGTCGCGGCGAGGTACAAGTTGCACTGCCCCATGCAAACGACTTCACGCCGAAAGCCCTCGACGACGGCCACGTACTCGCTTGCGGAGAGGCTGTTTCTTCCCGCCCCGCTTGAGCATAGTAGCGTTCGGCGTAGTCACTGTAGGACGTGCGGCCTTCGGGGCGGCCTATTTCCACTTCAGACATCGTCGTTGCCTCCTTTCATTGACATTGGAGAGCCTCTTGCTCCGATAAATCAACGGCCATCCTGCAGGTATTCATGGGAGCGAGCTGGCAGGGATAGGCCCTCCTCACTCGTTGGCGAATCTGAAAATCCTGACCTTGCTGACTTCAACGTAGACCTGTAGTTATTACAGGGACAAGGTGGTTGTTGTTTATGTCTGGTAACTGAAGAAGCCAGCCTGCCCAAGGTCGACTCGGTAGCCTTGTGGGCAGGGCAGACTTTGTCTGGCTCGCCTCACTTGCCTGGCCAGGAGGTCGGGTGCAGTTCCAGAACTGTGTCACGAACCCCGGCCTCCTTGACCGAGGCAGCGCCGCCAAGGCGCATTGGTTGCGACCGAGGACAGGCTTGAAGCAGTACGCCGGACGCAATCCGCATGGGTGCCGTCACGCTACCTTATTCGTAGAGCTGTATATGCAGGGCACGGTTGATCAGCGCAAGATGGGTAAAAGCCTGCGGGAAGTTGCCAAGGAACAGGCCCGTCGTCGGATCGCTCTCCTCGGCATAGAGCCCCGCATCGTTGGCGTTGGCGTTGGCCAGTAACCGCTCGAACAGGGCGCGAGCCTCCTCGGCTCGACCAAGCATTAGAAGTATATCGACCAGCCAGAAACTACAGATCAGAAACGCATCTTCGCTGCCGGAAAGCCCATCCGAAGCCAGGTAGCGGTGTACGACATCGCCATGACATAGGTGCTCTTCCACTGCTGCAGCCGTCAGTTCAAGTACGGCCTTGTCGATAGGAATGCCCATCAATGGGATCAACAAAAGCGCGGCATCGAGATCGTCATGACCGAAGGCCTGCGTGAGGTAGCCGCCACTGAGCTTGATCCCCTGAGTCACGATGGCCTGGAATATGCCATCTCATGCCAGTTCCCAGGCGGGCTGAGGACCCAGCAGGCGCAGTGTGCGGTCGAGTGCGACCCAGGCCATGGTATTTGTAGACGTGATGACGCGGTTCCCCACGCATTTCCTAGATCCCTTGATCGGGTTCGTGCCAGTGGGCGGCGACATGATCGGCCATTTCTCGAACAAGGGTCGCCAACGTCACATCAAGGCTTGTCACCCCGCGCAGCAGGACAGTTGTTTGACGTCCTTGGTAAAGGTCTGGGCACAGAGCTTGAGCCCCTCGACCATAGTCAAGTAAGGAAAAAGCTCATCAGCGATGTCTTGTACCGTCATCCCGGCACGCAGGGCCATGACCGCCGTCTGAATGAGCTCGCCGGCTTCGCCGGCCACGGCCTGGACCCCGAGCAGGCGCCCGCTGTCGCGTTCGGCGACGATCTTGATGAAGCCGCCGGTCTCAAAGTTGACCAGCGCACGGGGCACGTTATCCAGGGTCAGGGTCCGGCTGTCGGTAGCGAATCCTTGAGCCTCGGCCTCGGCTTCGGACAAACCGACGGTTGCGATCTGCGGGTCGGTGAAGACCACCGCCGGCATGGCACTCAAGTCCAGGCGCGCCTCGCCCCCGTCATATTGGTGGCGGCGCGGCTGCCGCCCGCAGCGGCGACATAGACGAACTGCGGCTGGTCGGTGCAATCCCCAGCGGCATAGATAGTGGGTACGGTGGTACGCAGAGAATCATCGACCAGAATCGCTCCGCGGGCAGTCTCTACGCCGATGGCGTCAAGGTTCAACGTTTCGATATTAGGCGTGCGGCCCGTCGCGACCAGCAGCTTGTCGGCCTTGATGCCCCCGTGTCCGTCGTGAGCACGAACTCATCATCGGTATGCACCACCTGGCTGATCTGGACGCCTCGTAATACATCAATGCCCTCGGCCTGGAAAGCGGCTTCCAGGGCCTCGCCAATGGCCGGGTCCTCGCGGAGAACAGGCGGCTACGCGCCAGGATCGTCACTTTGCTGCCCAGCCGCGCGAAGGCCTGGGCCAACTCCACCGCGACCACCGATGCCCCGATCACCGCCAAACGCTCGGGAAGGGTGTCGCTGGCCAGGGCGTCGGTCGAGGTCCAATAGGGCGTGCCAGCCAGCCCCGATACCGGTGGAATGGCGGGACGCGCGCCGGTCCCGATGAAGACACGATCGAAAGCGACCTCGCGCTCGCTGCCATCGTTCTTGTCAACAATCAGGGTCTGGGCATCACGGAAGCGGGCCCTGCCGCGGATAACCGTAATGGCCGGGTTGCCTTCTAGGATGCTTTCGTATTTACCGTGACGTAACTCTTCCACACGGCTCTGCTGCTGGGCCAGTAAACGGCCACGATCAATGGTTGGTGCCGTTGCCGTGATGCCGTCATCGAACGGGCTTTCGCGGCGATGATGGGCAATATGCGCGGCACGGATCATGATCTTAGAGGGCACGCAGCCGATGTTGACGCAGGTACCCCTATGGTACCTTGTTCGATCAGGGTGACACGGGCACCCGCTCGACACTTTTCAACGCCGCTGCCATGGCAGACCCGCCACTGCCGATCACGGCAATATGTAGACCCTGTTCGCTGCCTCGGTCACTGCTGGCTCGCTCTGTGGCCTGCGTCAGATCGGCGCCGTAGCCCTTGGCACGGATCGTCTCAAGCAGACGCTCGGTACCCACCTCGCCCGGGCGCATTATTACCGCGCGGCCCTGGTCATAAGAGACCTCAGCCTCGACCCGGGCAGTGCATTGAGCGCCGCCTGAGTCGAGTCGGCGCAACTCGTGCAGGTCATGCCGGTAACTGTAATCGTGGTTTGCATAAAATTCCTCGGTAATCCTTTCGCACAACTCCCGCAGCCCTCGATGAACGTGGGCTAGGTGGTTACTGGGCTTGTTTAGTTTTCTCGGAGGCCAGGCGCGACGGATAGCCCGCATTGGTCGTAGCGGCGGTCAAGTCCGCCACGCTCGCCTCGGCATCTTCGAAGGTCACGGTGGCGCTTTTTCCTCGTAGGAAACCGTGGCGTTCTCCACACCGAGCACTTGATTGAGCGCTTTCTTGACGGTGTAGGGACAGGTCGAACAGGTCATATTGTCAACAGCCAGGGTGACGGTCTGTTGAGCGGCGAAGGCCGTCCCGGCACTTGCCGCGGACAAAAAGCGTACCGATCAAGGTGCTAAATTTCATATAAGAAAGACTCCAGGAAAATTTGAAGGTGTATTAGCCAAGGAACAGCGGGGCGATATACGGCCAGGCAAGCACCAACACGACGAGTGCCGTCGCACCCACAACGCTATCTTGATCACTCGCTCGGCAAGCGGCGTGCCGCAATAGCCATCCACATCACAAGCGTTGGCCCGGCAGGCGCTCTTGGGCTTGCGATAAACCTTATAAAACCGATACCGAGCATTGCCAGGGTGAAGGCGAGAAAGAGCGGCTGGTAGGGCGCAAGCGCCGTGAGATTGCTCATCCAGGCCCCGCCGATGCCCAGTGAGAGAAATACCACCGGCAGAATGCAGCAGGCGGAGGCGAGTATCGCGCCAATGACACTACCGCTTGCCAGTAGGCCTTTGCGCCCTGATCGGCTCGTCGTGGTTTGCTCGCTTCGATCAAGCGTCTGGTCTTTACTGTCTTGCATAGTGATTCTCTTGCAATTTGGGTATTCATAGCTACTGTAGCCCCTGTAGCTACTACAGGATCAAGAGGAAAGTAGGCCATGCCATTACGCCGAGGGGAGCTAGCCAGACGAGCCGGTTGCAACATCGAGACGGTTCGGTACTACGAGCGCATTGGGCTTATGCCGAATCCGCCCCGAAGCGAGAACGGCTTTCGTAGCTATGAAGAGCGCCACCTCACACGGCTGACGTTTATCCGCCGAGCGCGCGAACTGGGATTTACGCTCGAAGAGGTGCAGGACCTTCTACGACTGGTTGATGGCGGGCATTACACCTGCGCTCAGGTACAGGAGCTTGCACTCAGGCATACCGACGATATCCAGCGCAAGATAAATGACCTGCATCGCATGCAACGCGCCTTAAAAAATGTCGGCCCAATGCAGCGGAGAGGAAGTTCCCAAATGTCCCATCATAGAAATTCTTTCTGAGACCTCTTAGCCGAATACCTATTACTGCGGTGTGGTTCATCTTTTACCTCTTCGCATCAGAGCGGCTTAAGGCAATCTCTGTGATTGACGTCCTCCTTCTCTTCTCGCTGATCGGCGAAGAACCATAAAAGCCCTGACCGAAAGGTTCAGGGCTAGTGAATCATGTAGGTCTAATTGAGCAGCGTGTCACGACAGTCTGGGAAATCCCGCGGTACTCGCCGTGTTCCTTGACTCGCCCCTTCAGTACAACCTTACTCCCCTCAAGGGCCTTACCTGTTTTCCAGACAATGTACCGACCTTCGGGGTCGCAGAATATGTGCTTCCACATCAGCTCCCATCGCGTATCTGATGAAAAGGACCGCTTACGCACAACTTCCATCTCCAACTGATCGCCAGGACCTCCAGCATAGCCGAGAGCCATCATTGACTCGGTGTTAACAGCTGACTCCTCATGTCGATCGTAGGCAGTGACAGCCGCCGTCATAACGCCGACTCCGCGTTTAAGCTTAACCAAGTCGAAACGAGCATGATGAACAATCATCGTCTCGAAATCGTTATGCTCAGTCTGCAGAGGGATCACTTGCCGTGCCCAAGCTATTACCGCATCAGCCTACGCCACGTCCTCAGAGACACACGCCTTCATTCGCTTGCTGACCATCGGGACTGAACGAGCCATCTCACCCACAATTTCTGCTGTGGCCAGGTCGCCAGTTTCTTCTGCTCGAGCACGAGACACGAAGCCTCGCTCCCGAATCTGCCTTACTGCCGCGGCAACCAGCCATCGCAGCTCGACAACAGCATCTGGAGGGCGACCGCCGCATATGCCCACCTCATCGATCTCTTCCATCATATTGATAACAGAGACCAATAGTTGAGCACGGGCCATCATCGACTCAGCGCCTTGGTGGCCAAGATAGTCCTTGAGGCATGTCTTTCCGACCTCTAGGACAACGCCAATTGCCATCTCTTCCATCAGAAAGAGATAACGCCGCTCACGCCGTTTGTTGCAGTGGCTGCAGTCGCCCGTGGCGTCGCCCGATCTGTATGGCTCGGGCAATCGGCTATATGCCCACCAAGGGAGTGCCCGTGCTGCCTGGTTCGCTGCCATGTCGATTCGCGCCAGCAAGCGATACCCGTCCAGCTTCGGAGGTTCGCCACTGACTGCGACTTTCACGGCAACGATCTGCTCCAGCTTAAAGTGCGACAGTCGATCTTCAAGATCCAACTTCTCACGAGCCCAGGGCTTTACAGCCTCTTCCAGCACGTTGATCTCGAAGGACGCCATGCCAAGTTTCTTTGCCTTGCGATCGAGCCGTTCTACCATTTCGCGCAGTGCGGGAAGTTGGCACTTCGGTATCCAGCAGGTGGTCTTGTCTGTCTGTGTCGTCATGATCCTTACTCCTCTCATTCCTGCGTAAATGCAGGACTCAAGATGAGGTAGGGAGTAACTGACGAGCTAAGTGTTTCGCACGCGAAACAAAGAGGGTTCATAGTACTGTCGCTATGGCTGTGTCAGGCAGCG
This sequence comes from Vreelandella sulfidaeris, assembly GCA_007182875.1. Classification (GTDB taxonomy): domain Bacteria; phylum Pseudomonadota; class Gammaproteobacteria; order Pseudomonadales; family Halomonadaceae; genus Vreelandella; species Vreelandella sulfidaeris. The sequence continues at coordinate 202,417 of AP019515.1, forward strand.
CATTTCGTCCTGTGACGAGAAAGGGTGAGCAACTGCTGTAGCCGAGAGGCCTGCCGATGCAGCCTTTGGGCTGTCGAAAATTGTCCCATCCTGACTGAAAGCTACCCTCTCGATTCAGCTCCTCAATCTGAACTGCCGTTTCGGTCCATTGGCTAGGAGGCATTGTGTCCACGAGCCAGCCCCTCGTTCGTAAAGGTCTATAACAACCCCACCACTATTGCAGATACGCATGATCAAAGGCCTAAACAATCCTTCATATACGTCTTCGGCTTCACTCGATGCCTGATAAAACTCAGCAAAACCAGCCTCAGCCAGCTCACGCAGTTTGTAATACTCAGTGTATGGAGGTACAGCCACAGAACGTGAGGTTTCCTTCTCAAAGAATGCGAGCCCTGGCGCGTGATCGTACATGTTCATCTTCACCTCACCCTCAATGGTGATCGAGGCGCCGGTTGCGGGCAGCACATTAGTGCCGAACGCTTGATCAAAATAGCCGGCCAAACTAGCAGCGATATTTTTCTGTAGCTCTCGAAGAAACAAGCGGTCTTCATGCGTTAAGTCAGTCATAACGGCTTCCATTTGGCTAAGGTGAGTTTCAGTATCGGGGAGGGAGGGTGATGCAAAGGGCTTCATGAGGTGAACACGAACACGGCCAAAGCCTCAGGAAGTGATAGGGCTTGTGTGTCAGGTGGTATAGCGCGGCTGGCGCCAGCGTGAAAAGCCCCATGCTGAGAACAGCAGAGAGGGCTTGAAATACTACGCGAGCACTACAGCATCATCCAGGTGGCGGGCCTGAAGCCTTACCAAGCTGGACGAGCCATCTGGCCTGAAAACATTGCGTTTGCGCGGCAAGTCCACCTTGGTGAATGTGTCGCACTCCAGGCCTCCAACGAACCGTACTGTGTACGGTAGTTTTATCCGATCGCCATTTTGCAGACGCACACGCTGCTTTTTCGATTCAGCATGCTTTAGGCATCTCTCACGCCATTCGCTGGCATACTTCAGTCCGACTCCCACTACTACCCCAACTGCTCCAGCTCCTCAAGCGGAGATAGCAGTTTGAGAATCGATGCAGGGCACTGTGACAAGGCTGGCCCCATGGTTTCATCCATCGACTTGTAGCAAAACTCTCCTGCGAACAGCTAGTTTTCACGACCGCCGCTATCGTGTACTCAATAGACGCATGATCCGTGGCTCTCCCTCCGCTGGACCTTAATCGCAGCGTAATAGGTAGAGCCCACGAAACTCGACTTCAGCACTTCGTTAGATCCATCCTGGTTGGTGTATTCCTTGTCCAGGTAGGCTTTACGGTCGGACGGCTTTGGTACGCATAAAGTACCCATAATCTTACTCTCTCTCATTCCTGCGGTATTGCAGGTCTCAGGAGGGATAGGGTGAAACTGACAGAAAATGTTACGCATGCGAAACATAGCGTCTAGCTCCCATTGCAGTGCCATATAGGATCGAAGCCGCAAAATCATGATCCTGGCTCATGGGCATCATAATAGAAAAACCCCAGGCAGCACAAGGCTGACTAGGGGCTTAGAAAGAGGAGTGATAACTGCGCGATCGCGTCAGTCCTCCTCGGGTAGCATGATCGTTATCACAGGCTTAGGGTATCCCCAGGACCTATAGTCATAACAACATGTTTTGGCACAACGATAGAGCCGGTTTCGGATTGCTCAATCACATCAACGATGAAGTCGATATATCTCTCGTTGCGCTCTCTCGCAGCAGCCTCAAGGGCGACAAGCAATACATCGCCTAACCGCTTATCCTCTTGCTGCTGCATCTCATGAGGGCTTCTACCGTCATGCCACGCCACCAAAGCCTCCCAGGCTGCAGCAGTCATGGCAACAGGCACCTTGAAACCCATCATGTTGCCGGCGGCGTGCTCAGCACGTTCGCTGACATCTACCAAATTGCCATCTTCGATGGCATCCGCACGGGAATAGCTATGGATCATGTCAGTTTCATCAAACATGAGCTGTAGCCCCTGTTGGCGTGACGCCAAAAGCAGCCATTGGGATGGGTGTAACCTCAGGCCCAGTCGGCAACTTCCAGGCGCTCTCACGTCTAACAACGCGAGCCAGTCGATCAGCAGCAAAGCATAGCCCCAGCGTTCATTAGAACGCTCAGACAAGCCGCTTGGTTCGTGCGTAACCTCCCACATCCAGTCAGAATCCACATCCACACATGAGCGGACTTTGAACACCTGCTCGCTTATTCGCACCCTCCGGCTCAGACCTTCAACGCCTAAGTATTCACCGAAGTTACCGCCGCGACGGCTGTAGATGATCGTTTCCAAACGCTCGCCAAATGTTTCCATTGGGATTCTCTCTCTTCTCTCATTCCTGCAAAGCAGGTCTCAAGAAGAGATAGGGGCCTTGCTGACGTTGAAAAGTATGGTATTGGTAGCCCTACCTGTTTCGCATGCGAAACAATCAATTCAGGAGATGCCTATGGTCGGTAAAGCAACAGCCCAGGACAGCACTACTGAGGGAGCGCCCAGAGAGAATCTGCGTGTTATCCAGGTTCGCCACCGAGAGACACCCAACAGCGAGACTCCACACGCGATTTTGATGATCCAGCGGATAGAACAAATTGTTGGCCAGGGCGCTCGACTCACGCTTAGAGTCAAACGGATCGATACCCAGCGGCCTCCTGAGGGAAATGAACTCGAATGGTCAGCTGCATATTCGCCTTCAAGCTCAACAGATAGGGAGCGGGTCAGACTCACTCACGGTGAATGCAGAGGTCCCGCAGATATTCAAATGATTCTTAACGGTTTACGCGGGTTTCGTATCGGCACCTACCTGATGGCAGAGATCGTCACTTGGGCCAGGCAGTGGCCGCTGGCAGAGGTAATGAAGATCGAGCTGTCGTGGCAAGATGAAAAGCCAGGCGCACACGATGGAAATAACAAGGTTAGGCGTGATCGGTTCTATGAGCAGTTCGGTATTGAATTCATCCCTAGTGAAACCGAATCGCAGATAACCGCTCGATCAAAATACATGCTTGCTGAAAACCTGACGACTGACGATGCCGAGCGTGCCTGGCGATTGAATATCCAAAAGGTGAATGCGAGTGACTGGCTAGTTGATCAGCAGCGAAAGCTGGAAGAACAGGAAGGGCAGATAGCGAAGCTCAAGCGAAAGGCTGCAAGCCTGCAGACCACGAAAGACCGCATTGAAGCCCATCCATACCGCTATGCAGTGTGTCGTTTTCTTACCAATCCTCTGGCGTTGGGCTGCCTTGCACTGGTGGCTGTGGCCTTTTCCCTCGCCAAGGAAGTGGTTAGCTGAACCATCCGCCAGCCTCTGGTAACCGGAATAAAAAGCTCTTCGCGAAGGAAGAGCTTGTTGAATGTGAGATCAATGTCTCTTGTTCTGACGAGAATGACAATCGCCAGAATTCAGCTAACTGCTGCTGCCGTCCTGATGGTGATGATGCTTGCTGCGTTCAATTTGAACGAACGTGAATAAACACACGGCCGCCATAAAGACTGCAAAGCTGTAACTAACCATCCAAAAGGGCTCATAAATTCAATCCTTTTCTGCACTGTTGCGCTCAATTCTTACAAGAAACGCAATACCTGTTACCCAAATGATAGCACCTACGAAAACATGGCAACTGATGCACCAAGAGTGATTTTCTCGCTAGGAGCGAAGAAACCCAGAACTCCGGCACCCATAGCGCCAAGACCGAGTTTTCGTACATCGTCTGTCAGTGCCTGCAGGCTGTCCGGCCCCAGCAGAGGCTGGCCATCCTGCATCCTTCGTCGTACCGTGGCGACCCATTGTTGAAACTTTACGCTCATGATCCTACTCCTCTCATTCCTGCTGGATTACAGGTCTCAAGAGGAGATAGGGGCAGGGTGACACTCAGGTTCGTAAATAGGGTGCACAGCGAATTTTCCGTGAACGATAACTATCACGCGGGCGACTCGACTAGCGCGGTTCCGCCTGCCGATGCCAATGTCCGGCTCGTTGCGTCGTTCTTGACCAGCGTCAGGTGAGACTGGTCTGCGTCAGCAGTTCATCGAGCAGGCCGTTCAGAGTGCGCCGAAGGTAGATCAACAGACCCTTCTCCTTGGCCACCACCGTTACCTTGGCGAAGAGATTAGAGGCGGCGGGGAAAGGCGTTCGCACTACGGGGCCCATGACCAGTTTCACCCCACAGCAGGCCGAGGCCGCACACATCGCCGATCCAGCGATAGCATAGACCTACCGTCCTTAACATGCAGAACGGCAGATGCAAAAGCAGTGGCCTAGCGAAAGACCACACTGGCGATTAGGGCAATGCCAATTAAGAAAAGCACCATAATGCCGATAGTTTGCCGGGTACTGGGCCTGTTGAGCCTCGTAAACCACTGTTGAACCCGAGACCTCATTACCTGGGCTCAAGATAAAACCAGAATGTCACTCCGAGATAGAGCCGAGGGTGACCGTACCGAGACAGGGTGGAGAGACATAACATGCTGGCGATCACGTTACTGGGCCGCTGGCTCCGCCATGCATGCTGGGCTACACCAGCAGCTATGTAGCATGTAATTGATTTTTTCACATCTCGCGCCCCGGAGTTCGCCATCTACCGCCAGCGAACCCAGTTCACTCACCCGACAGCGGGAGGCTTGGCCGCGCCTTCATACATGAACGTCATGGTCTTGGGACGACCGAGATAGCCTGTAGCCAGATCCTGGAGTACAAAGCCGGCATTGAGAAGCAACACATCTGTCTGCCGATCCAGATGGCAGCCACCGGCGCAACGCTTCCAATACGGAGTCAGCCGTTGCTGCCAGCTGGCAACGCGGGTTTCTGGCGCGAGTCCATGCTCGACAAAATCAATTGTCCCCGGGCTTGAGCACCCTTCGCGCCTGGGCTAGAGCCGCTTCTATGTCCGGAATCGTGCAGAGTGTCCAAGTACTCAGGACCGTGTCTATGCTGTCATCAGGTAGTATTATCTGCTCTGCGCCCATTTGCAGCACTTCCACCTTGAAAGGGGCTTTGTTAATACGCTTTTGCGCAAGCTTTAAAAGGCCACCATCCGGCTCCACTGCATAGTACTTCTCTATAAGCTCAGGGTTGTAATAAGGTAGGTTAACTCCAGATCCAAATCCAAGTTCTAAGACACTCCCCGAGCTTTGGCCACGGTACGTTGACGATATTTCTTAAGCATCCCCGCTCCCATCGTCAGGTTGATCAGATGCGGCAGTATGTGGCGACTATAAAACCCATGGCACTTCCTCCACATTCGATAGGGATAAAACTCATATCATTGTGTTGTAAGCCTATAGCACCCCGCTAAGCCAGCTTGTGCCCTTTGTTGCCCTCCATCTCTGGGGCACTACAACGCGCTCTTTCCCGTCCTAGGTGTTGAACTTTCCGGCAATGTCTACTGCTACGACTATTGCGCCCAAGACCCATCGGGCAAGAAGAAGGAGTGATGCTCGTCATGTCTTTCTCCTTTTGGCGCGGGCGTGACCGGGCCTATGGGCAAGGAGATGGTCGGTAAATCACTTCCCAGCTTGGTTAGGGATCCAGCTGCGCTGAGACCGTGCGGTGATCTGGAGTACCTCCTTCATGCGCAGCGTCGAGAATAGGCCCGAGGCGAACGTCAAAGCCACCACCACTCACAACGCCGCAGCCAGTCCCAGTGTATCCGCTACCACCCTGCGATAATAGCGCCTAAGAAATAGCCAAGATCACGCCAGAGGCGATAGATGCCAACCGAGGATCACCACGCTGGATGCACGACATCACCGATGACGACGAACAGGGTAGGATAAACCATCGCTTTACCTATCCCAATAGGAACGCGCCCGTCGCAAATCCCGAAAACCCTACGGAGACAGCAAACACCACAATGACCACTGCTGGCAGACGATGAGCCCTGACGCCCCACCGGTCTGACCAGGCACCGGTAAAGAGCTTACCGATGCTCCAGACGGCGGGGTATATCGCTGTCAGAATACCAATCTTTCTAAGGCGATAAGCCTTACCGAGGGCTATCCGCAGTGGAAAGCCGCCGGACATCCGGTGCAGATTGAAATGCAGGAGAAACCGACACTACAGGGAGAAGAACTGACGATGGGCGAAATGGTGGCTTGCGGCGGATTGATGATGTGGTGGGATGGACCTGCTCTGTCTGCTTGTAATCCTGCTCCTCGTGCTTGGGGTTGCCGCACTCGTATAGTACTTGTTCTTTAGCAACAGGCAATGAGTGGCTGCGGATGTCCCGCGCCTCAGTTGGAATAACATGGCACTCGTATATGCCGGCTATCTGCCCTTGTGTGAACTTGGGAAGCAAATGGTTGTACTCACTGAGAGCCCTCAGTATCCTCACCGCTTTTAAGGTCTCGCTTATTTTTAAATAGATACTTAACGAGAGCCCCAATACCGAGCACAAGCAGTATTAGGACAAGAAGCCCTATCAGCCCCATCCCCACATCATTGCATCACCGTTCATCATTCCATCCATCATTGTTTCTCTCCTTTCTATCTCATTTACAGTAATGGTTACGTTAAGCACACCTCGCTTAGCTTTTCCTGCCGATAACGCCACGCCTTGAATTTCATCCTGACTTGGATTCGCTTTTTGTCGATTTGCACGAGCTATCTTCTTACCCTTTCCTCGTGGGCTGATTGTTACAAAGTCAGTACTTCAGTCCCTGTACAGCACCTATAGCGCATACTCCTCGAGCTCGTTGAGCCCGAATTCCACGCTGCAGAAGGGTAAATGGACAAAAATCACGCTAGATATCTAATGGTCACAGTTGGCAGAAGTCAGCACTGTTTCTCCTAGGAAGACCCCAGCCAATCTAAGCTTTGCGACGTTTGCTTCAGTGCATGCTCGATATCTCCTCCCGGTCCAGTTCGTTGGGCCGACGGAAACCTGCGTAGGAATGCTTAGGAAATCAGTCATGTTTAGTCGAGCCGCATACCCAGACTGGCGGTTGATTGTGTCAGCCGTGTTGGCTGCGATCCGTGAAGCCATGGATGGCAAAGTATTTGTCGAGCATGCCCTTGTAGCTACGCACGCACCCAAAGCCCGCCGTACACGGCCATGATCAGCTATAACAAGCCTCCTTACCAATGGGGATTTTGCCATTGCAAGTATCGTCAGCTTGGCCCTGCATGATCTAGCACAGGTCGGCAAACTTCATCCTCATCAGGATTTCTATCGCATCATTATAGTCCACGAAGCCCTGAAATGGGTCAATCCAGCGAAACAGAGTAGGTGTTTCTCCTTGAAGGCTGCCGCGATAAATGATTTGTGCGGTTTGGTTGCTGATGCTAGACATTATGTTTTTGTTCTAACCTAGTAACGTTTTTACCAACAACCGAGGATGCCATGCAAACGTTTCGACACTCGCCAGGCAAGCCAGATGTTGTCGGCTTCTACGACATGCGGACCTCTAGCGTGCAGTACGTTGTTAGCGATCCTGTGACTCGGCGCTGCGCAATCATCGACCCAGTCCTAGATTTCGATGAAAAGTCCGGCGCTATCGCAACGCACCATGCGAATGAATTGCTGGGCTACGTTGCCAGCCAAGGGCTGAAGGTCGAATGGATTCTGGATACCCATCCGCACGCGGACCATTTTTCGGCAGCACAGTATCTAAAGGAAAAGACAGGAGCACCAACGGCTATAGGAGCTTACGTTACACAAGTGCAAGCGATATGGAAGGATATATACAACTGGCCCGACTTTCCGGATGACGGCCGCCAGTGGGATCACCTTTTGTAGAGGGCGATACTTTCCACGTGGGCGAGATAGAAGGCCGGATTATGTTCTCGCCCGGCCATACCAAGGCGTCGATCACCTACGTCATCGGCGATGCGGCGTTCGTGCACGACACGCTGTTTCAGCCGGATGGTGGTACGGCCCGTGCCGATTTCCCCGGGGCAATGCTCACAAACTGTGGGATTCCATTCAGGCCATCCTGGCACTGCCGGACGACACTCGGCTCTTTACTGGTCACGACTACATGCCCGGCGATCGCGAGCCAGAGTGGGAAAGCACGGTGAGAGTCCAGCGCGAAACCAATATTCATCTCCGAGACAGCCCGACAGCGGACAGCTTCATCGCCTTGCGTAACGAGCGTGACGCCAAGCTGCCCATGCCTAAACTGATCCTGCACGCCTTGCAAGTCAATATCCGGGGCGGCGACCTGCCAGAGCCAGAGGATAATGGTCGTCGTTACCTAAAGATTCCCCTCGATGCTCTACCGGGGCCGCCTGGGATGAGGCGCGCTCCTAAAGCGACCAAGGAGGTAACCTATGGATATCAAACCGCTCGATGATCGTCTTTATGTGACAGCACAACCTCGCCTCGACGAACTTGAACAGCTCGCCGAGCAAGGGTTCCGCACCATTATCTCCAATCGCCCGCGTGGGAAAGTGATGACCAGCCGGATCCCGATGCTCTCAAGGCTAAGGCAGAATCACTGGGTATGGTCTGGCATGAAGTTCCCGTCAAGCCCGGCAAGTATTCCCAGCAGGACATTGCCGCCTTTGCCGATGCCCTGGAGTTATCGCCGACTCCCGTGATCGGTTTCTGCCGGACCGGCACACGGGTCGCTCATCTCTGGGCCTATTCACAGGTCTCGCATCGTCCGATTTCGGAACTCGTCGGTGCTGCCAAGTCGGCCGGCTATGACCTAGAGCCGCTTCGCGAGAGCCTCGAAAACCAGGCCAATGACAACTAATAGCGCTGACCGGCATGGCCAGTTTGCGCCGCTATTTCCCATCGCTCAGTGGCTGCCAGGCCGTCAACTTGATCGATGCCTCGGCACTGGATAGTTTGCAGTCGATCAACCCGCGTTTGAGTGATGCGGGTTACAACTGCACCTTTGCGAGGTCAAGGGCCAGAGATGAACCGCCTGCTGAAGACAGCATTCCTACGCAATTTCAGCGGTAATGTCTTCCTGAACACGTTCGATGCTTGACATGCCTTGCACGCTCATTCTTCTGCAGAGCTGAGCGATCCCGACAATGACGATGCTTCGACACGGCTTGTCCGGCATATTTCAAATACCTGACATAGAGGAGACACAACGTGGACATAGCGGCAAGTCTTTCCGGTTTGATCGGCGGTGTGCTGATCGGCCTGGCAGCTGTATTGCTGATGGCAACGCTGGGTCGTATTTCCGGCGTCAGCGGAATCCTCTCCGGACTATTGCTGGAGCAACCCGCAGGAGATTCGGCTTGGCGCCTGGCCTTCCTACTGGGTCTGTTCAGCGGCCCACTCATCCTTATTTTACTGGGAGGTGGGCTAGGTAATGTCTCCGGCGCACCGGATGAGGTCATCGGTCAGCCGGCGGGAGACATCGGGCTGATGCTGCTGGCAGGTCTATTGGTCGGCGTCGGGACAAAAGTCGGCAGCGGCTGTACTAGTGGTCACGGCGTCAGCGGCCTGGCGCGACTCTCACCACGATCGTTGGCGGCCACCTTAACCTTTCTTGGAAGCGCCATGCTGACCGTCTTCGTCATGCGTCATCTCATCGGAGGTGGCATATGAAAACGTTGATGGGTTATCTCGCCGGGTTGCTGTTCGGGTTAGGGTTGGCGATCGGCGGCATGACCGACCCGACCCGGGTGCTGAATTTCCTTGATGTGTTTGGAGATTGGGACCCGACCTTGATGTTTGTACTAGGCGGTGCCGTCACCACGACGTTCATCGGTTATCGACTCGTGCTGCGCCGCTCACAGCCCTTGTTTGCTCAGGCCTTCCAACTACCCACTCGGCGTGATCTGGATGGAAGACTGATGGGTGGGCGGTCCTGTTCGAATTGGCTGGGGATTGTCCGGTTATTGCCCCGGACCAGCATTCGCCTCTTTCGCTGGGCTGACCACGCCACTCATGGCAATGCTACTGTCGATGATAGGAGGATGGTGGCTGGCAAAGCGGTTCTCAGGCAGTCGCTGATCGGCGCTTGAGCTTCAACCATATTTTCTACGATTGAAGAATAGGTTTATTAGAAGTGTAATTCTAGTAAAGCACTAAACAATTCATCTCTGGGCAAGTGAAGCAGTCAACATGGCCCGAGTATTCTCTGCGCGACCACTTTTAGCCACTACCGCTGGCTTTATTACCGTACAGCCGTGTTTCAGGCTGCCACGCCGGATTTCAAGACCCACTAACCCCATGAGCGTGTTCTTGGCATCGTCCAGCCAATCGTTTTCCTAGCAAATAAGTCCATAACAACGGCTAGATAAGCCCAGCGATTGCCAGTCCAGATATAGGTGACATCGCCACACCAAACGCGGTTGGGCGCCTCAACGTTAAACTGACGCGCTAAGTGGTTCGGTACCTCAGCATGTTCTTCGCCCGTTTTCTTGTAGCTATGACCGGGTATTTGGCAACTAATCAGGCCAAGTTTTTCCATCAGGCGGCCAGCGCGATAGCGACTTAACGGTACATTCTGCCTTGTCGCCATCTCTGCAATGCTGCGCGCCCTGCAGAGCCTTCGCTCTCGCGAAATAGCTCTCTGACCTTGGCTATTTCCTTAGTCTTCGTGGCACACACAGGCCTTTTGAACGTTGTCTCCAGTATTTAAAGCTGCTGCGATGCACGCCAAACACGTCACACAGTTTTTACCGGGTAGCTCGTCTTGAGTTTCTCGATTAGCGAGAAGTGTTCAGGAAGTCCGACATCAAGAGAGCGGTAGCCTTTTTAGGATGTCTTTTCCATCTCAATGTCACGGATGCGCTTTTAAAGCTCGCGAATCTTGAGCTGATCGGGTGTCATGGGCGTTGCTTTAGGGCTTTGGTCATCACGCTCTTGGCGTAACTGACGAACCCATTTATCCATGCTCGAATGCCCCACATTTATGGCTTCAGCCGCTTCACGAACAGTGTAGTGTTGATCGACGACCAGCTGTGCTGCTTCGAGACGGAATTCAGGGCTAAAGTTACGTTTTGGTCATGTTGTCATGCTGCCACCTAGTGATGTCTTGGTGCATATTAGCACCTCTAATTAGGTGGCCAAATTCACTATGCCACTACAATAAAAGACCCCACCACGACACGAGGTGCAACATGTTCAAAGCCATCCTGTTCGACAAGCAAGACAACCGGCAGCAGGCGACGCTCGAGACCCTTGACGAGTCGCAGCTGCCCGAGGGCGACGTCACCGTCCGGGTCGACTGCAGCACCCTCAACTACAAGGACGCCCTGGCCATCACCGGCAGGGGCCAGTGGTGCGTGCCTTCCCCATGGTGCCGGGCATCGACCTAGCCAGTACGGTGGAGGCCTCCGCGAGCGAGGCCTATGCGCCGGGCGATGCAGTGCTGCTCAACGGATGGGGAGTGGGCGAGGGCCACTGGGGCGGACTGGCCGAGAAGGCCCGTCTAGAGAGCCGCTGGCTGATTCCCTGCCGGCGGCCTTCACGCCACGCCAAGCCAGGGCATCGGCACCGCCGGCTACACCGCCATGCTCTCAGTGATGGCGTTAGAGAGGCAAGGCGTCACCCGGAGCAGGGTGATGTGCTGGTCACCGGCGCCAACGGAGGGTCGGCAGCTACGCCATCGCGCTGCTCACGCGGCTGGGCTACCGGGTGGTGGCCTACACCGGCCGCCCAGAGGAGACCGACTACCTCCAAGGGCTCGGCGCCGCGGAGGTGATCGACCGGGCTACCCTCTCCGAGCCGGGACGCCCGCTGGGCAAGGAGCGCTGGGCGGGAGCTATCGACGCCGTGGGCAGCCACACCCTGGCCAACGTCCTGGCCTCAACCCGCTACGGTGGCACGGTGGCCGCCTGCGGTCTGGCCCAGGGCATGGACCTGTCCGCCAGCGTCGCGCCCTTTATCCTGCGCGGCGTGACCCTGGCGGGGATCGACAGCGTGATGCGCCCCTACGCGGATAGCGTCGAGTCCTGGCGGCGTCTGGGGAGCTGCTGGTTCCCGAGCAGCTCGATGCTATCACCAGCTCCATCGCCCTCGACGACGCCATCGAGGCGGCCGATGATCTGCTCGCCGGTCGCATTCGCGGACGCGTAGTAGTGACCATGGCTCTATAAATCCGAATAATAGGTACGTTTTCTTTACGTAGAAAATTTAACGTAATTTATTTACGCAAAATTGCCCCTCCAGGAAGTCCTGGTGTCATTTTCAGAAGACGGCTGCACCAGCGCATCGAGCGGACCGCCCGGTGTGCAGTGGTCTTCTGAAAGAATTGTTTCAGCAATCGCCTTCACCAACCTCGACTATGCTCAGTCCTCCTAAGCACCATGGGCGGGTCGAGGCATGGCATCAGATACATCACCAATTGCCGAGCAAGGCGTGACCATCCTGTCCGACCTGAGCACAGGCCCAGTTCCGAACGTCCATCATCGGAGCCTTGGTGACACTTGAATTGGGGCATGAGGCCGCCGCACGCATCAAGGTCAGCAAGACGGCCCTCTACGCCGTTTTGAAGGCCAGCCAGCCCGACACGCCAGTGGGCCTTGGGCGGGCAACGGGCAACGGCAACTACAATGCTCGACCATGCACCACGATAGTGCATGGCCGGACACAGGGATGACTCCCTGGCGCCTGATGGGGCATGCCCCGAGACCGAGACGCTCTCGTTCCAGGACGCCGTTGGGGAAGGCGAGGGCGGGGCCATCAGGGCAATGATGTCGGCCACCGAGGTCGGACGGCTGAAGAGGAAGCCCTGGCCGTGGGTGCAGCCGGTATCGCGCACGAACGCTTCCTGCTCGGGGTGTCGATCCCCTCGGCGATGGTCTTCATGCCACAGTGGTTGGCCATGAAGACGATGGTCTTGACCAGCGAGGCGTTCAGCGAGGAGGCTTTCGGGCCGGACACGAACGACTTGTCGATCTTGACCGTTTCCAGGGGATAGCGGCCCAGGTCGCCAAGGCCGTAATACCCGTGCCGAAGTCATCCAGCACCAGGCGGTATCCTCGCTTCGCCAGGTCGAGCAGTACACGGTGCTAGTTGTCACTTTCCAAGATCAACAGGCTCTCGGTGATCTCGAGCTTGATGCTGGAAGACTCTACGCCGTGTTTTTCCAGCAGCTGTTTCAGTTTGAACGGAAACGTCAGGTCGCGCAGCTGCTTGGCCGAGATATTGATCGAGACCGTGATATTCCGGCCCGTTTCTTCCGCCACGGGAATGAATTCGGCCGGCAACACCTCCCCAGTTCCTTGTGGCGCCACCGGAGCAGTGCTTCCATGCCGGTGATCTCACGGCTCACCAGAGAATAGATAGGCTGATAGCGCAGGTACAGCTCTTCATGGGTCAGGCAATGAGCCAACAGACCCTTCAGCCTTGCATGTTACTGCGAGCGCTCCTCCATCGTTGCATCATAGAAGCAGAACAGGTTTGTGCCCCTCGACTTGGCTTGGTACATGGCGATATCGGCATAGCGGAACACATCGGAGAGATCCTGAGTGTCGTCGGGAATCATCGCGATCCCGATACTCGCCCCGACCAGCATGTGCTTGCCGCCCACCTCAACGGGGCCCGCCAGCAGGGCATGAATCTTGTCGACGACCCGTGACACATCTTCCTCAGAGGCGACGTCGGTCAGCAACAGACAGAATTCATCACCACCGAAGCGTGCCACATCGTCCTCGGTGCGCACGAGCTTCGCCATGGATTTGGCCACCCAGCACAGCAGCTCATCGCCGGCGGTATGGCCCAGGGTGTCGTTGACGGCCTTGAAACCGTCCAGGTCAACGTAGAGGACTCCGGCCTTCAGCTTATGGCGGATGCAGCGCGCCAACTCGTGGTTCAGGTGCTCTATAAACAGCGACCGGTTCGCCAATCCGGTGAGAAAATCGTAGTTCGCCTGACGAAAAGCAGTTCCCGACTGGTGCTCAATTCCATGAGGTGACCATGGGCCAGCCTGCCATAGGCTCGCAGCCGTCGATAGAAGAAGAGGCTGCCCGCGAGGATCAGTAGCACGCCTCCAATCACCCAGGGTAGGAGCTGTGTGAGGAGGCTCTGGCCAGGATGCTCCGGACGCCATTGAAGGGTGCCCAGCGGCTCGCCGCTCGGTGTTGCCAGGGGAGGGACGCCAGTTGGCCTGTCTCCCGAGGGGAGCTGCCGCTGCAGGCAGCAGACGCAGGGCCTCGATCTGAAAATCACGACGCCAAGCGCCCAGAATGGCCTCGTCGATGTAGTTGACCAGGATCAGATAGCCATGCGCCTGATCGGTGGCATACGGGGTCGGGTCGTAGGCCACATACGGCGACACGGCGACCAGGGCAGGCGCTCCCTGGATATCCAGGATGTCAGATGCGGGCTCGGGGTCGGCGAAATCGGTGTCGATGGCCTCGGCCATGAGCTGCTTGAACTCGGCGGTCAGCAGGCCCTCGGGCAGCGCCTCCAGTTCCGTACCCTTGTGTACGCCGTGGATCAGTGTCGCCTCGCGATCCAGACTCACTACCCAGTCGGTACCGTACTGGTTCTGCAGATAACCGCTGACGTTTTCCATGGCCCAGTCGGTGTCTCGCTGGTAGATTACCAGCTCGACGGCCTCGTTCCACCAGCTATAATCTCGGCTGCGGTTGGCCAGTTCCTCGAGCTCGAGATCGAGCAGTCGCTGCACCTGCTCCCGCGACTTCGCTTCGGCATAGCGATCGAGCGACTGCGACGACAGGATCACCACCCGAAGACCCCGGCCACGGCGATCAAGATCGTGACCAGGCTGATTAAGAGACCGCGCCCCAGGGCTCTCATAAGCCGTTCACTGGACTCGATGGAGGCCAATTCGTCCTGAGGGGCGCTATCCCCGCGTTCTTGTCCGGCGTGCACTTACACGTTGTCCATGTCGAAGCCTTAAGAAGAGTATCCGCGTGCTCTTTCGCCAAAGAGCCTTCGTCGCCCGTCGCTTGTCGCGCTTGTGCGAACAGACTGTGATATAGCTCATAACTTATCTGTAAGGAAGTTACACTGAAAGCGTCTCAAGAGTAATTTTATTCACCCGTAATCGGCCACCACCCTTTAACGCTGGATAGAGAAGCACTGCTGGAGGCACCGCGGCTGCCGGCAGTCAGGGCAGCGAGCGATGGTGACGGAACGATGAACCCGCCATATTCATCAGCGCGTCGAACGCGTGTGTTGAGCCCATTGATTGCCTGTCGTTGTCAGAAGGTGGTTGTACCCATACATTGGGCGGTTCGCCCGGTGTGCAGCGGACTTGTGAACGAGCCGTGTCAAACGATCCTCGAATTGGTTCAGCATGGCGGCGCACAATGCAGCCTGTCCGAGAAACGATCATTAGGCGGCCAATCCGGACATTGTCCGACAACAGCTTGTTTGATGTATTTTGGGACAATAAGATAAACGGACGGATTAGCGGACAAAGGGGCAGTCAATGGCGCTGATTGGCTATGCGCGGGTCCCGACGGCGGAGCAGAACACCGCCTTGTAGACCGATGCGCTTCGCAAGGCGGAGTGCGAGCGAATCTTTGATGACACCGTCTCCGGGGCCAAGGAAGAACGACCCGGCCTAACAGCCGCGCTGGGGTTCCTGCGCGACGGGGATGTGCTGGTTGTGTGGCGACTGGATCGACTGGGACGCTCACTGCCGCATCTGATCGAAGTGGTCAGCACTCTGGACGCGCGTGGCGTCGGATTCCGGTCGCTGACCGAAAGCATCGATACCACCACGCCGGGTGGGCGGCTGATCTTCCACGTGTTCGGCGCCTTGGGGCAGTTCGAGCGTGATCTGATCCGTGATCGCACCAAGGCGGGCTGGCCGCTGCCGCCGCCCGTGGGCGCAAAGGAGAATGCAAGCCCGTTGTCACCGACGACAAGCTGAAGCGGGCAAGGGAGCACCTCGCCAATGGGCTGAGCATCCGCGAGGCCGCCGCACGCATCAAGGTCAGCAAGACGGCCCTTTACGCCGCTTTGAGGCCAGCCAGTCCGAAGCCCCAGACCACAGTGCAACCGACTTCAGACACGCAGTGCGATCGTCTTCTGAAAATAACACCTGGAGGGGCAAGCTTCATGTGTAAAGAAAACTGGACTGCTCTGTGTTCTCCGGACACTTCTAGCCTAATAGTGATGCTTTATATCGACTTTATGATCAAAGATGGCAGAAAATCAGCCGATATGTGTAAGCATAATAGTATTAAACTTGGAGCATTTAAGGATAGGCCAGTAAGAACTTGGACTGGCTGCAGTCCCCTGAACCCAATTGATACTGATTTTTAAGAAGGCACCACCGAGCTAGCAACTTATTCCACTTAGCGCTGTTCATAGCTTTTCTCATTATTCGAGCTTTCAAAAGCATGACTGACCGGATGGATCAAGCGGTTTTGAAAATGCCTCCCTCAGCAGACAGCCTGGGAAGCGTGAAATCAACAGTCTGGGCGAACTACAAGCCCGTATAACCCATGCTTAACGGGCAGGTTCTCCGTTTGCCATCAATTGATAGCCTTACTGTGGCAGAGTAGGATCAGTCCCAAGTAAGGAACCTTACCTGCGCTTTCTGCCGCTCGATCCCGAACTCCGCTGGCTCGACATCTGCAAAGGGCTGCCCTCCATCGCTAGCCAGTAGCAACGTAGATCAGCATCGCCTCGGACAATCAGCACATCATCATGATTTTGCATCCTTCTCTTCTTTCCCGTATGACAGGTCTCGAAGAGAGGTAGGGCGGTGTGACGTGAAATGAAGGCGTCGGTGTAGACTACGAGGTTTACACCCCGTGGATTGGCCAACGACGGGAACAGTATGCCGCTAGCACCAGCCTCCAAGGCTAGGTCAGCGAGCAACCAGCTGGGCGGTTCAACGCGATCATTAAACAAAATTCTACGCCAGTCACAACCCATTTCCTGCCAGAGAGAGTCCCAGTCAGCCGTGTACCCATGGCTGAAGTCCACTATTGTGGCCAACGCTACCGTGTAGCTCACAATAAGACCGGGTGGCATCAGGGTCGAGAGCTGCCGGCACTCCTCAAGCGCGGTCAGCTCTTCCAGAGCAAGGTAGAGTGCGGGAACCCGATACGATTGAGGCGACCGCCATGCTGGCGGCGCCTGCGCCACTTGTGGGGGCGATGGCCCAGCGGGGACATGGACACGATAGGCTGGTTGATCTGCCAGGCTGGTAAGGATCATCCAGCCGCGCCTGCGTGAAGTGATTGAACATAGTTCAATAGATCCTCAGCTCGTCCCTCGCTGACCAACTGCTCTGGTGTCCTGAAATTGAATGCGCTGATCGGTTCATTACGAAACCAGAACGCGGCATCCTGAAAATTACCATTTATGTCAGCCGCTGCTCCCATGACTCGCACCGCATCCCGTAAGTAAGTCTGCAGCTTCTCAGCCCCTGGGCGCGGTTTACAGTAACGCGGTGGACATGCGCCCGCGAGGCCAGCGTCTGTACATCCATGCCCAGGGCAAGGCAGAACATCCTCGGGCTGATGATTGGGCTCTTGGTTTGCCGTGCCCGAGCTTTCAAGTCAGCGAGGAATTGATTGAAAGTGTCGGGAGCAACGTAATCGGACGGCTCGATGATTGCTTCAACGCTCATAGCCTATTTTCCTGCAAAATGCAGCGATGTTGCTACATAAATGCATCATATAACTTCAGCGCTTCGAAGTCCATCTCCGCAAGGTGATGTTTGGTCAACTGAACAGCTTAGGCACTCCTTTACTTCCGCCTTGGCACCGGCAGGCTTGGATGACCCTCTGCTCGCTTTCACTTGGCCTGTCTGTTCGCTTTTATCCGCTGGCGCTTCGTTGTTTAAAGCCTTTGGCGACCAGCCGAGGTCCCACCTCGCTTCTTCAGGCGTCGCTGGATAGGTGAGGATGTCCGTACATCTTTCTGCCCAGACACAGCCGATTTCTGCTGTTCTGTAGCACCTTGCGTCGTTTTATCAACCATGACAGTAGGGACTGGCTGATGGCTCGGCTGTGTCACTGGGGACTCATGCTCAGCTGTGGCCAGCATTGCCTCCCCAGGCCAAGTTGAATATGGGTATCATTCGGTGCGTTATCGGCCTCTGGACTCCAGTCACCCAGCTCAGCCGAAACATCACTATGGTTATCTGCGTCAGCCCCTAGCGTCAGCTGACTAATCTCTGAAAAGTCATTCGTGGGTTCGGCTTGCTCAGCGATCAGTTCAACATCCCCGCTTGTTGTGGGCGAAATTTGGTCATTGGTCGCTATCTGTGCAACGTTCCCACCGGCCGCCTCAACAATCTCATTTAGTAACCAAGCTCCCTCTGATTCTCTTTAAATCCTGCTGGAGTCTTAGTATGAATGGAATTACTCATCCCATCCTGCTCATAATGTGCAATATCCCCACCGACACCGGGGACATCCTCTAGCAGCCAAGCGCCAACTATAGCCTTTTCGTCGCCTGTTTCAGCTTTGGCTGAGGCCTGCTGATTCTGGGCATCATTGCCTTTCTGTGCAGCATCCCCACCGCAAGGTATTGGCTGGCCCGTGCCTTCCTGTGTAGTGTTCTCACCTGCCGTATGAGAATCGTCCAGCAGCCAGGCACCATCTATAACTTTTCTCCGCCTGTTTCAGCCATTGCGGAAGCCTGCTGGTTCTGGGTGCCATTGCCTTTCTGTGCAGCATCCCCACCGCAAGGGTGGGCTGGCGCATCTCTTCCTGTGCAGTATTCCCACCTGCCGCATGGAGATCATCCATCAGCTTGGCACCGGCTATATCTTTTCTTCGCCTGTTTCAACCATTGCGGAGGCCTGCTGGTTCTGGGTGTCATTGCCTTTCTGTGCAGCATCCCCACCGCAAGGGATGGGCTGGCGCGTCTCTTCCTGTGCAGTATCCCCACCTGCCGCATGGAGATCATCCATCGGCTTGGCACCGGCTATATCTTTCCTTCGCCTGTTTCAACCATTGCGGAGGCCTGCTGGTTCTGGGTGCCATTGCCTTTCTGTGCAGCATCCCCACCGCAAGGTGGGCTGTCGCGTCTCTTCCTGTGCAGTATTCCCACCTGCCGCCTGGGAATCATCTAGCAGCCAGGCGGAAGCCACGTCGGTATTCGTGAGTGATTCATGGCTGAATGTAGAGGTTTTGCTCGCTGCCCCTAAACTCTTCTGTGCAGCATTCCCACTGGTTTTCGTTGCATCACCCGTACCCGTAGGCACTGAAGCAAACAGGCTGACATCACATACGTCTGACGCTGGAATACCTTTAGGCTTAGTCATGCGCTCTTCCCGCTTACCACTGTCTTTTGTTGGCGCAACGCCAGCGTTGCTACTGTGCTTGCCCTGGGGCCGAGGACGGTTACCTCATAAGCGGTTTCTCGCGGGTATAGGCCTTGGTGTTCTACTGGCAGCTCCACCGCGATCATTCCCTGAACTCGATTATGCCGGAACGTACCCGCCACAACGCTTGGTCAGATGGCAACGTCCAGGTCTTCGCCGCTTCGCTCCCTCTGGCACTCCCTCGATTTCAGTGATGAGCCAGCCGCGATCGGCCAATGCTGCCAAAAGTACCTGTGTAAACTCCCTGATTTACCTGGGGCTCGAAAGTCACCGCCAAAGGCCGCGGCAACGTCATCATCCAGCTTGAAAGGGCTGTCTCCCGAACATGATGTTCGGAGAGGTAAAGCCGCTCACCAACGCGGAAGCCTGCCGCTTTGACACGCTTCGCTAAACCTTTCACCTGATAGGGTACTTGGGGAACCACTCGCAAGAACGTTTCGATCGCCAGCTCCTGGACATTCAGATTCTCAAGCACCTTGCGTTTCGCCTCGTGTAGCGAGGCCGTCTATCTCGCAGCTGCTGGAGGAGAGTGACTGCGCGGCGCACCCCTTGCTACTGAGGCCAGGGAAAGCCACTGGCATCAGGTTGGGAGAATGCTCGTATTTTACTGCCAGCAACAGTATGGCTCGCTCATCCTCAGGCAGCTCCCACCACGCGGGGAACTTTGCCAACAGACGCCCGCTCTGTTTATCGTGGTAGGACAGGCGGACCCACTGCCCGTCCTGTTTCGCATGCGAAACAGTCTTGCCAATATCATGTGCTGCCGCGGCAAGAGAGGAGGGATCGGCACCTTCGTACTCGAAGGCCTCATCGATCACGCCTAGATGGTGCTCAAGCAGTGTCGTACTGTGGCCGTCACCGCAAAAGCATCAGGGTGAGCCTGGAGGTAGCCGAGCAACTGGTTAATTAGCGGCATGTGATGTGCCGGAACGTTACCCGACAGCTGCGCTTTCACTGGCTTGAAGTTAATCGGATCAGGATAAGGCATGTACGTAATTGAGAGATCCATGCCCCGGAACTCACCGCGAGATTTAGCGCGCTGTCGACGTGTTATTAATCCCATTCCCACTATGAGCAGAACGATCACAGAGCCTGCAGCCATTCCCCGGCTAACCATGGCCAGACAACACGCAACCTTGCTAGGACGACCTCAGTGGCCGCTGATGCCGCGTTCGCGGGGTTTATCTCTTCGTCACCCTCTAACCAAAGCCAGCGCCAGCTAGCCACTCCTGCAGCGTTTCCGGCCCCATGAAGTAAAAGCAGTAGCCGCGGCGAGACTGTAGAAGATAGTTAGAGCAATAACGGAACTTAGCAGTGTCGAGCGATACCCCATCAAACTCATGTCATACGCTCCAGGCGCTTGATACGCCGATATGTCGGCGGGTGTGTCGAGAAAGCCCCAGTTCGACTCAAGACCCGAGGAGAGCTTACTGAGAAATCGGCAGCCTGCTATTGGTGAGGTCACACTTGCTGCATCACGGTCGGCACGATATTCCATGAGGCGTCCCAGGTGGCGATCCATGACTTTAAAACCCTAATGCCAAGCGAATCCCCAAGCTCGCCACAGAAAAGTACAAGCCGCTCAACAGGCCAATCAGGGAATGGGACGAAGAATTGTATAGATCAACCGCGCCAGCCAAAGCGCCACCCGCAAAATGCTGTGCTGCGTCCACCAGTATAGGCTCGCAGACGCATCGCCGCGGCGAAGGTGTGACCTCTCGTGCGCCAGCAGCCACCAAGCTCATCAGGAGGCAGATTGAGGGCGCCCGGGAAACGATTACAACGCCACCCGTAAGGCTCGGTATTGCATAGGCCTGAAGGGCAGGGTCTCGTAAACCCAGACATGATCTGCAATCTCACGAGCCCCTGGGAATAGTCGGCCGATCCGGTAACTGGCTGGCGCCAGCCTAAGCCCTAGCCAGGCGAGGGCAGTCAGGCCCCACCTGCGAGGAAGGTGGCCTTGGCCAGCCAAGTGACAGTCATCAGCTCGCCAGGGGCGCATAAACTCCAGGGGCAAGCCAATGAAGACCACGACCGGCAATACCACCATCACAGTAAAACCAAGCGCCCCAGCGAAACAGGCCGAAAAGGCAGACAGAAGCGCTAGCATAGGCCAAGCCTACCCTTTGCCCTCGGCCAGCATGCGGATGGCCTCCTGGGTGCTGTGGCCCTCCTCGGTGAGCTTCATCAGACGCGCCTGGTCCTTGGGATTGGTCGAATATAGGAAGTAGGAGTAAGGATCGACCACAAAGCGGAAAAGGCCACCCTCGTGCTTGACGAAGACCTCCGAATAGCCGGCACCGGGCTTCACACCGCGCAGCATATCGAACAGGAATTCATCCTCACCGCCCAATTTACCGTTCTTTGGGCGTAGTCCAGCGAGGGACCAGACTGCTTGAGTACGAATGTCCATGGCGCGTTGTCGAAGGCAGCCTGAGCGGCCGGCGACAGGTCGGTATCCTTAAAGCCCTGAGTAATGAAGCCGGCACTGCCGTAATACTTACGGATGCGCCGGAAGGCGGTTTCGATAAACTTCCCGCTTTTCGGGTCCGCGAGTAGATCCCATGCCTCATCGATCAGCATCATTTTCGGGATGTTGCGTGGGCGCAGATACATGTCCCGCGTCGTCCGAGCCATCAGGAGTGTCATGACCACATTCCGAAGCTCACGATCGACGTTTAGCTCTTCCAGCTCGAGTATGGTGAACTCATTGGAAAGATCCAGCTGGGGCTCACCGTTGAACCATGCGGCATGCCGACCTACGGCATACGGCTCCAACTGCAACGCAATACTCTTGGCCACCGGATCACTGTCTGCCCGGGACTCAAGCCACTGATAGACATGCTTGGTTTCCATGACCTCGCCATGTTTATCGTGCGCCTCAAGGATGCCTTTTCGATCAACTGGTATTCGTAGTTGTCGGGCTCACCTAGGGGAACGCCATCTGAGATATGGCATCCTTCAGCACCGGGATCATTTCTGCGATCTCGCTGCCGCCTTCATCATCGTCGTAACGCTGCTTGCCTTTGATACCCCAGAATGGGTTAAGTGAGACCGGATGGTTAGGATCAAACCTCAGTTCCTGACCGCCCAGCAGTTCACACAGCTCCTTATAAGAGCCGCCCACGTCAATGATACGGACCACGCCATCACGACAGCGCATGTCGGTAACGAATTCGTTGGCAGGAATGACTTACCCGCACCCGAGGTCGCGATCACCGAAAAATTGTATGAGGTGGCCGAATCAAAATGTCGATACACGACATTTGACCGCGGCGAGAAACCAGCAACAGTCCGTTTGCGTAGAGGTAAGGGTTCCCCTGTGGGTCTTTGCGTACTACTGGCCCGTTACCGCCCCAATCGCCCTGGCAGATTGAGGCGCAAGCGCCGTTTAGGCTGGACACCATCTGTGCCCGCTGAAGGCCTGATGTAGGCTTGTCCATGCGTGGGTTGTAGCCCCATGGCAAAGACGACAACCAGATAGGCAGCGAGATATAGCGTTCACGCGAGGCTCTGAAGCCTGCTTTCCGCCACAACGAGGAAACATAGTCCGCGTCCGAAGCTGCTCGCTCAGGCTCGGTGATGATGTTGATCCCCGACCACATACGTACCGGGCAGTAGTTCGAGCGAGTATCGTTGAGCAGCTGCTGGTATCTCTACGCCGCGTGAAGAGATGCGGCATCATCCCCTTATACCACTCGGAATCACTCATGCACTGCTTTGAGATCATGCCCATTCGCATGGTGATGTCATCACGAGCCTTTCGGTGTTCGGCTTGTAGATGGTGGTATACATCCAGTAGGCCGGCGCGATCCGATCGGTCGCCGACTTCAACTCCCAAGCATGTCACCGGTCATGTAGAGACGCAGGTAGTCCGGGTAGGTGTCGATGGTCAAAGGGACAACATCCACCTCCCTTTCATTGTCGCTAAACTGGACTGCACCCGAGGACTTCACTCGAATGCGTGTGCGCTTATCGAAAATGGAATCAATGAAGTGACCACTTTCCTCCTCCAGGCGTTGAAGCTCCCTGGCACCATTTGTGGGTTGGCTATGCGGCGCACACGTCGCGTACCCAATTCGTTCATCAGGGCAGGGGACAGGCCCATAGAGCTGAATGTCCCCATCACCGACTGCCGGAATTCGTCGCACATGTGCCGCCATGAACGAATCTCTTCAGCATGCTCTGGGTCACCGCCAAAGGTCATGGTGAAAAGGCGAAGTAATGCACCTCCCGGGGATATAGACGCTCATTCGGTAGGAGGCTTTTGTTCCCGGCCGCGGCGTCAAGCATGTGCTTGCTACGGCGCTCTACCAGCTCTTGGAGCATAGGGTCTTTGCAGTAACGTAACCGCCGTGCCTGCCAGGTATTTATCCGGTCCTCAATGGCCGGCGAACTATGGGCGACGAACTGGATAACCGTGTCCGCTGGCGCTCGCGTAATCAGCGACTCGATTTGCTCCTCGATGTCCTTGCCAGCCACCATCAATGGCGCAAACTGGACGCCGAAGCCAAGCTGAGGATGTTTACCATCATCCCGGACACAGTAGTTATCTTCATAGTCGATGTAGGGGAGCAGGCTCGCGGGATCATCCCGCTCAGTCAGCGCCTCGGCTGCCTGGAGGGGAGGGCGCGATCGCCATAATCGGGAGCGCCCTGCTGGATCATGCGGCGCACTTGGTGCCGCATACGAGTCATCGCGGTTATCTTCATATCAATTCTCCGGGACGATCTGCATTTGCGGCTGAATGCGATAAGGATTCACGCTGGCGTCTTGCCCTCTCGGCGCGATGTGTTGAACACCCGGAGAAGGTCCGATCATGCCTGCCCCAATGCCATCGTCACGCAGCTGGCCATAACTCCAGTCATCGGGCAGAGTCACATACAGGTACTCGCCCGATCGTAGAATGCCGTCATCACCGCGCCATGGCGCCACCCAGATACGCACCGGTTTACCTGGCTGGTAGACAGGCATATCGGTTAGGCCTCCCCGCTATAGGGTCGCCATTGCTCGATCTTTTCTTCTTCAGCTTCTGAGCCATCCTTACGGCCCTCCATCACTGTTTCAGAGGAACCACTATTTGCCACCGCAGCTTCATAAACATCGCCGGTACCGACACACTCGCTTCCCAGCTCACAATCATGCTGGACAGTGGCACACCCACCGAGGAACAGCAGGGCGGTCAAGGGGATCATCAACTTTAAGCTCATCGTATTAGCCCTCGCTCGGCATCTTGTCGGCCAGCTCGTAGGCTTCCCACTCGAGCTTCTGGCCTTCCTGGATTACAACAGTGCCACGGCGCCCTGATGGAACCTCGATCACCGGGAACATGGATTCAGCCTCTTCGATGTAACGCTCTGCCAGTATCTCCATCGCGCGGCCTGCACCGCCGTACATGCCAACCTCGGCGACACTGTTCGGGTCGATGGTGTTGACAACGCCGCTGCCTGTGACAGCCGATTCAGCACCTTGAGCTGCTGTTGCAGCAATGCTGCTGGCGCCTTCTGCGAAGCCAGCAAGCATGGCCTTACCCAGCAGGGCGCCAGCACGTCGCTCAACTTTGCCGCGAAGCCCCAGACGGCCATCCGAGTCCACGATGTAGCCATTGATTGGAGACTCAAGCATCATTCCAGTCCGTGTATCGACACAGGAAATACGAGAGACGTTGATATGCGCTCGCTCGCTCGACAAATCACCGTAGCCACCGCCCATACCAAAGCAGTCAGCGAGGCGATACCGCGCACTGCCAGGTAGGAATGCATCGTTTTGAATGCGGAATAGCACCGGCTGAGGGTTGTTGCGGGTACGCTCGGCAGCGCCAAAGTCAGCGCCAGTCAACATTGCCACCTCAGAGAACGACCCCATAGGGAGGAACCCAGCTTTAGGTGGCCCCAGATCCTCTTCTTCGTCATCCTGCTGAGCCGCTTCATTACGTAAGATGCGAGCGCTGGACTCACCACTTGAGCCATTGAGTACGATCGGGTCAGCCGGTCCTTCTTCCTTCTGGAGCTGTGGAAACTGTGAAGGAATGACGCCGCCCTGTGTCGACGATTGTTGCCTCGGGGTAAACCGGCACGGCCAGAGTCACCATCTCGACGCGCTACCGGGGCGGAGGTACCGCGCCAGCGTCGTCGCCTCGGGGGCGAAGATAGTCAGACGGGGCACGGTTGGCGTCGGTGCTTCTGTTTGAAGATGTGCCAATGCGAACCTCACTGGTGCCATCATCTCCGCTAGAAATATCGGCTAGTCGTGTGCGCAGCGACTCCATGGTTTCCCGCGTTTGCTCGCGTTCGGATTCCATGCCAGCCTGCATTTCTTCGAGCTGCGCCTGAAGTCGTGCATCCCTCTGCTCTTGACTCTCGCGCTGGTCTGCCAATTCTTCATGAGCCTCCCTTAACTGTTGTTGAAGTCGGGAAATAGTGACTTCCTCCCCATGCCGTGTATCCGGCGTGGTGTCCATAAATTCCGGGAGGGGCGCTTTATTGCTACTGTTGTCTCGTGCGCTAATAGCGTTACTTGCCACAAGCCAGATGACTAGGCAGGCCCCACCACCATATAGAAGCCACTTTCTTCCCTGCGCTCGCTCCAACAGGCTCTGAGAGACTACCTTGACTTAGCTCGGGCCTTGGCCACCCTAGAAGGCTTGTCCTGGCCCGATTCATTCGGCTGCTGGTTGTTCTGATCTTCAGCCACGGTCAACCTCCACGACGATCATTCGGGGCTGATCGCGCTCACTTACCGTGTCCCCTTCCAAGGAAACAGCAACGACGCCATCGCGGTAGAAGTCACGAGGCTCGACTTCAAGGGAGGTATCAGAAGACAGCCGGTAAATATTCACGACATGGCCGGAACCACGGTACTGGGTTTCCGCTGTGAGCTTGAGCGTGCCGCCATTAGGCATTTCAAGTCGGGCACTAGGCGGGCGCCAGCCGGCTCAAACCCGCTAGGGCGAGCCCCTGGAAAGCGGACAGGATAGTGTCAGCAATCCAACGATCCTTGGGCCGGCTTTCCTTTCGGGCTCTGCGGATAGGTCAGGGCGTTTCGATACCGGAACACCTGGGCATCGATGCCGCTTTCCGGCGCTAGCTTCACCGTGAAGGCCTCGCCGCTTCGCAGCTGGATGAAGATAGAGAACGGGTCGGCTTCGTCTGCAGGACGGATGAGGAGACCACGTTTGCCATCAGTCGGCACAGGGTTGTCACGCAACTCGGCCTCGGGGATAACAATCGTAGAGTACGGCTCTGGGAATACCAGCCGGTTATAAGCATCGGTGGATACAACCACCTTCTGGACATCATCGCTGGCGCTGACAAAGGTGGCGACGGCAAGCGCCGCCACCATGACCAGCCCCTGCATCTTAGGCTTTTCATTCGTCCTCCAAAGAGAAACCAGCGACATACGGAACGCCACCGCTGAAGGAATAGCGGACACGGTAAGCAATCGGTTCGTCTTCGATCTGTTCGGTGCCATGCCAAGCCCGCAAGCGCCCATAAACTCGCACTGTGCCGTCTAGGACTTGGGTCCCTTCAATGAACAAGGCCTGGGTACGCTCAGATTTCTCCAGGTCTGGAATCCGTGCTTGTAGATCATTGCCGACCTTGGCATAGAGGGCCGGCGTCATCCGGTTCTGGAACCGAGCGTATTGGCTTCTCACGTTCCTTGGGGTCCAAGAGCTGTGCAGCTGGGCATCCGCCATGGCTATCTCAGTGAGGTAGCTCGCATCGGTATAACCAGCGCTGGCGCCCACCTCGACCGGCCCATCCACGACGTGCAGGTTGTAGGGAACCAGCCGGGTTGGCATATTGGCGCTGAGCTGGACATAGCTCTGCAAGACATAGATCAGCAACCCAGTCAGGAGCAGGGTGCAGAACATCCAGCCCTGGCAGCGACCCACTGATTTCGCAATGCATTGAGGTATTTCATCAGCGAATGTACTCCAATCGCATTGGCCTAGGTGCGTATTTGCCAAGCAGCGGGTCTAACTTGAGCCCCATCCGCCACAAGCCATGCTGCACTTGTCCCCGCTTCTGGCCGGCACGCATCTTCTTAGCCATCATCATGAGAAAGATCCCCGCAAATAGGCCTGGGATAAAACCGCATGATGATGCCCACGCCGATCACCATGATGGCGACAACCACCTCGGTCATCTCCCAGGCGAAGATGGGGATAGGGGCATCAACATCCTGCGGTATCCGATAGGACTCGTTAGACATGACCCGCGACTCCTAACTCAGGTGCCTGAGAACCAGCTGAAGATTTCCTTGATCATGAAGGGCCGACCGCAAAGGCACCGGCGATCCCTAGACCCAGGAACGCAGGGCAGCAGATTGACGTCCAAGGCCCACCAGGCAACCTATGATCAGCGCCAGAATGGAAATGCCGATACCGAAGGGCCCATGCGCCAGCTCTTCAACCTTGTCAGCGAAGTCTTCAAAGTCTTCCTGTGCCCATGCTGGCATCGCCAGGAAAGCGGTAGTAGCAACCAACAGTGAGCGCTCTGCTGCTCGCTTCTTGTTCATGCGGAGGCATTCGACTAGATGAGCGAGCTTGCCCTGCTTGGTTGTGGCCTGGGTATCTACGGAAGTAGTCATTGGTACTGATCTCCTAATGTCGCGAGGACTTCGTTTGCGTATTGCTGGCCTGCCGGACTATTCGGCGACCCAGCGTTGTAAGCGGCCAATGCCGCCTCCCACTCGCCGTAGCGCGTGATGTTGTCGTAGAGAATCCACGTCCCTACAGCGAAATTCGTACACTCATTTTCCAACAACTCACGCTCGGTAATTCCCCATTGCTGGAGGTAATTCCGGTTGGTTTCCTGGTCGAGCCACCATGTATTGACTTGCATAGCGCCTAGGTCGTAAGTGCCATTCTTGTTCGGACCTATGCGACCCACTAATTGCCCTCGGCTGCCGCTCTCTTGAAGACGTACTGCCGCGACAATCTCGATGGGTACTTGGTAGTAATCAGCGATTTCAGGGACACAATCAGGTAGGGCAATCATTGACCACCTCCTAGCGCTGTTCTTCAGCCACAGCCGCGGATTCCCCAGCGCCAGCTTCGTCGTTGGTTTCTTCTGGGTGTTCTGCGCTTCAGGCTTGGCCACATCAAACGGCGTCATCATCCGCTCAGCGACCATGGCAGTGGGGCTGACACGATCCATCACCAGCCCGACCTCCAGACTTTCCTCGAAGCCGCCTTCTGCTCCTGGTTTGGGGATCTTTCGCAATAGGCCGGTAACTCGTCCCTCAACATGCAGGGCGGTGCCGGCCTCGTACTCGACAAGTCGATCGACAACGCGCCCAAAAGCAGCCATGGACACCACGCCGGTATGCTGAAAGGAGCGCCCCAGGTCCGGTCGGTCAGGGCCGATCTGCAGGTACGCTGTGGAGGGTGGTCCCTCCTTCTCGGGAGTTTTCCCCTCAGCAAGCCAATCGCAATGAAACGATTGAAAGATGTTTTCGATGTTGCCCTCGATCATCGGGGCAGCCGGCTGGATGTTGTTGGCCACCAACTCGGCACTCAGGTGCTGCTCGCCCGTGTGGTGTGCACGGCGCACAATGCCGCCAACATGGCCGAAAATTTCAATGTAAGAATCAACATCCAGCTTGGCTGCGCGATCAGATAGATGGTTCGGAATTCGGACAATGATCTGATTTACAGATTGGATTAGGGCTTCTGTGCTTCGCTTGTTCTTACCAACCTTGAGCACCATCAGGCCAGAACGACCGCGCTCCTTTGGCGTCTCTTTTCGTAGAATCTGGGCGTGGGCGATAAAGACGTTCATTGGTCTGCCTCCAGGTAAAAATCTCGGCGCGACGGTTTGCCGCCCGCGCTTCATCAGTCGTGCCGTCAACCAACTTGGGATAGATGCCATGCCCTTCCGTCAGGAACCGGGCCTTTGGCCAAGCCAAATGGAGCTGTCCCGCGATCGCATCAGCGCGGCGCTGTGAGAGTGAAATGTTGTAGGACTCAGGGCCGATATGGTCGGTGTACCCAACAATGAGCACACGGCCAGCCAGGTCTTCTCCTTCCAGGAAGGAAGCCATTTCACGCTGAGAGGTAGGCGTCAGCGTTGTTGAGTCGAACTCGAAATGGAAGCGCGCCAGAAGCACAGACTCCATGGCGTCCTTGTAGTCATCCGGCATTGAGGCATGACGCTGCTGCCAATAGGCCTCGTCGTAAACGGTGCCGCCGTAAGCGTAGCGATCAAGCCCCTGGCCAGCCCGTAGTACCAGTTGGTGGTACGGGTCGCGTTGACCCTCGAAGCGTATAGGCAGGGATCACCACATGCCGACTGGTCATCGTGTTATACGAATCAGGTAGCGTTGACGTGCGTGCGTGCTCCAGAGCCGAAGGATGTGCTGCACAGCCAGCAAGAACAGCTGTCAGCGCGACAGCAAGCACAGGGTTTCGCAGTGTCATCAAAGGTTCTCCAGGTACTTGATTACCGCCTCGGCCCTCTCGGCAACGTCTCCCGACAGGCTCAATAGCTTCACTTCAGAACGAGACACAGCGACAAAGGCAGGGTACTCACGAAGACCTGCCCGACCAGCAAGCCTCGCTGCTCGCTCAATCGCCTCGACAGAGCTGGGATCGCTGATATGGTCGTCCGCAAACTCGTTCCACCGAACTTGGGGAACATGCAATTGGAGGTGCGCCAGCACATCGTCATAGTCCTTGAGGGGAACCCCGGTTTCGCCAGCCGTGAGAAAGGCTTTGCGAACGTCATTGGCGACCCTGGAATAGAGCGAGATGCGTAAAGGCGCGTTCACGCCATGCTCGTTCAAGGCCGGTATGGGAAGGCAGGGGAGCGTAGCGGTACTCCAGGCCCGCCGCTTCGACGGCTGCCTGAATAGAAGAGTGGTGTTTGTCCATGGCCTGGCAGTGCGGGCAATCGAAGCTGGCAAACTCAACCAGCGCCAGAGGCTGATCATTTCCGGCATGTGCGCCAGCAGCGAGGCCCAAGGTGGCCACGGTGACACCAAGAAATTTACGGATAGGGTGTAGCAGACGGGTGGGAAATCATTGGTCGCTCTCCCCGACTGATCACTAGATTCGTTACCTTGGTGGCTTTCGATCCAGGCGTCTTCGTGCAGCAAGCGCCACACGGTAAAGCGACAAGCATAGTCAGCTGATTCAAACGCCTCATGCACCGATTCCTGTTGCTTAGGAAGGTTAGCTGCGTCAGTGAAGTTGCCACATTGCCAAACCACAGAACGGGCTGACAGGTTCGCTCAATTCGAGCTTCTGAATCGGTCGCCAGGACAATCCATGCGACCCAAACTAATATGGCCACGCCAATAAGCGTGCTGCCTCGCATCGCCATCATCTCAATTCCGCCTCCCAGCGGTGCTCTCTCATAGGTGCCCTTATTGGGCCTCGCAGGTAGATAGGGCAGCCACTGACACTTAACCGGGGAAGTAGAGATTTTTGCGCGAGTCGCTTTGCTGGCGCATGCCAAGGCTTAGAGGGAGATGAAAACGACTATCGAGGGAGGCTTAGAACAGGGAGAGCTGGGTTTCTTTAGATCGAGGAGAGGAGGCGCTGCTTTGCTCATTATCTGCTTTCAAATACTCTCCAGAGGCATCATCAGCGCCAGCGAGCCACGCCATATCCTCAGGCGACCAAGGACGAAAGGAGAGGGCTGATAGGTGCCCAGCGTTTTGTGTATTTCATGAGACAGGCGGTAAGCCTCGTAGCGCCCTTGATCCATTACCTTTCCGTTAGGATGTGTTTTCGGAATGCTAACCCAAATGCTAAAGCTGGCGCGATCGCATCGACCGCGCCAGCTTACTTCTTACTGGGCGGGCTTATCGGCCACAAGGATGGTCACGTTTACGCCAGTCCCGGCGAACTCACCCTGATAGCTAGCAGTCCATTCCACCTCCCAGCCCGGCAGTAGATCCTTGCCGCGCATGCTGCCGGGGAGGATAGCCACAAGGCGCCCGCCAGGAGCTAGACAACTCGCTGCGGCTTCAAGATGATGCAGGGCTCGACCTTTGCTGTACGGAGGGTTCATGACTATTTTGGTGTAGCTTCTGGCCGTATTTGCCCACTCTAGAAAGTCGGCTTGATGGCAGCGAAACCCTTCGCCGCTAGCACCTTGCAATGCAGCGGTGCCAGCTCGACACAGGTAGTCCGATCTTTGGGAAGCATATCAGCAATATGGCCCTGGCCAGCACTTGGCTCCAGCACCGTATCCTGGTCGTTGATTTCGGCCAATTCTACGACCTCATACGCCAAGCGTTCCGGGGTAGGGTAATACTGGTGGCTCTTATGGTCAGGGATGCAACCACTGGCAACAATCTCATCCAAAATCGGCTTGGTGTGGTAGCCGAACTCGAACCACGACACTGCGCCGTTATCACTGAATACCTTAACCCCACCGATGGCCTTGAGCACCTGCTCAGCCTCAGCCAGCGCTACCTTATCCTTCACTCCATAATCGAACTCAATCGCCCAAGGGTTTTCTGTCTTCGGCGACCGTGTTTCGAGATGTCGAAGGTGGCTAGGGCAGCGGGTAGGGACGCTGCGCATGGAACCGAGTAAATTGATGACCGCAAATTGAAGTGGGCGATCCATTAGCACAAAGTCTTTAGGCTTGCGCTTAGGCGGGGTACGGAACTGAGAAGGAATTGCAGTCGGTGCAAATGCGCCAGCACTTGGTTTAGGCGAAAAGCGATTTCGGGGTGTACCTCAAGATGCGCCGTGCCTTTTAAAGACCTTCAGGTACAGAGCGCCACCATCAACCATAAACCGCTTGCCTGGGGTGCGCCGTGCAATATCAATCAATCGGCTAGAGGCCTGCCAGTTTGGTTCATCCCGGCCCATAAATTTAGCAATGACTGAGCGAAGGTCATTGATATGGCCTGCCTGGTCATGATTCACCGTCTCATAGGAAGTGACGACATAATTGAGGATCATCCGTTTGTAGAAACCTTCAGGCCGATTGGTAACATGCTCACGGCTTAGGGCACGGAATATACCGTCGACACGCTCAGCTAGGAAGGTGCCGCGCATCATTAGCAGCTCGGTCAGGGTTGCCCTTACGGTTTCCTCAGTGAAGTCAGGGTTTTCATCTCGTTAATCTGCTCCCACCACTCGCTACGGCGAGTCTGAGGCATGAAGTCGAGAACATCGGTCATCTTCAAGGCCCGGACCCAATATTCAGCGTTCAGCGCTGCGATCGCGCCTTCTTCAATAAAAATATTCTCTGCGGACAGTGATGAGTAACGTGTGTTGTCGTGCTTGCGATTGCCCTGGATGAAGTAGTTGATGACACCTTTACGATCACCATCAAACAGTGCCGCCACTTCTTCCACACGCCTACGCATTGCGTTGTAGCGCCCCATCAGCCCATCGACCATATCTGTCGAGGCCGGGGCGAAGAACTCGCCCATATCTCCAAGATATTCTGTGCTGTCATGGCTATCAATGGCTTCGTGAATCATGGTGCCGTTCCCTATTTAGTGATCTATTACAAGCGAGTTTCCGAGGTGCCTGGCTTCCTGCGTAGGTGACGCCGACCGGCTGCCTTCGTTATGATGTAAACACTTTAATGCAGCATTACTGTTTACGGCAAGTAAAAATGTGTTCAATGCACACTTTTAGGGGATACCATGTCCACAGATGACATCAGCACTCAACAGCTATACGCGGCACTGGCAAGGCTTAGAATGAAGGGTCGTGCATGTGATGCAGCTTCAGATGTGATTATGAAGGTGTGCGATACATACGCTAAAGCAGCCAATATGCATGGCGTGTCCAGAGCTGCTGTTTCTCAGGCAGCAAAGCGAATACAGGCGGAAGTAGATCGGGTGTTCGTGGCAGTCGAGGTGAGATTGCCCAGGACAAGCTGCTGGCGCTGGATGAATGGCTAGCGAGCCAAGGAGGGCAAGACTAACCAGCAGCGACGCTGAGAAAGGAGAACCGTAGTAGGTTAAGGCGGGGAATATTGACGGGAAGCGGGCTGGCAAGCCAACCCGCTGCATCACATCCTGGATGAAGGGGCTATATAGGCCCAGCAAGTCACAAAGAGGGGCGGCGCTCGCCTGCTTCGGGCGGTGCATACTGGCTAAGGGTAGCCTCCAACAGCTCGGGTATCTCAAGGCAAGAACGAAGCTCGCATTGAGCATGGATCAGTAGCGCCAACTTGGGTGTCCACTCAGGAAGCCCGAGATGGCCGACATACTCCTCAGCGACAGGGCCAGCCAGAAACTCAGCCGCAGAGAACTGGTGCTTGAGGTTGTTGCTCTTTAGGTCATCAATTGCTTTCAAAATACTTGCGTGAGTAACTGACGGTGGGGCAGCAGCTCCTGCGACTGATGGCAATCGGTCGACACAATGCTCTGGCCTGGGATAAGCACATCAGCAAGTGCGGAAATTTGTGAGTCCATGATCTAACTACTCCTGCCCAGTGCCAGCCGCAAGGCTTTGAAAGTGACTGTTGATTGAAGCCATGACCTTCAACGGGTTGGCCACGCGATCAAATCGAGCTTCGCTTGTGCCAGTGCCTGCCGCAGACATTTTCACCGTCCCATATCCCAGCAATCGACCCAAGATCGTCTGGTTCACTTCGGTCGAACGAATGTGATGAATAAATAGGGTGTAACACGCCTGGCAATAATGCCGTGCCGCTCTATCACGCGATCGGGGCCTATGACGTACTCGTGAGCAAGGCGCTGATAGGCGATGTTCAGCAGCCCCAGGCGGCCAACCCCATCCCTGCCCAGGAAAGGATGTTCGTCAGAGTCTCTGGAGCGTTTGCCCCAGCGAGGGTAAAGGGGCATGAGGAGCAAAGTGCAATGCTGCCCCAAGGGTACAAGCAACCAGTGTCCCAGCAGGGCGCGGTGACTGACTCGGAAGGTGGTCTTGCTTATCATGGGTTTCATCTCCCGGCTGCTGCCACCTCCGCTTCTTTCAGTCGGTGGCTCAATTGTGATTCTGCCGTTTCAACGTGGAAAAGCTCGATGCTGTCATCCGGCCAGCGGATCAGGACGAACCCATCTCGAAGCAGGTGGGTTAGAGGGTAGGGCCAGAGATGACAGGTAACGAAGGGCCTTCGAGTGTGTGGAGTTCCCACCGACTGGCTGAGCGGTCATGAAAAGAGCCGCGTTGTCAGCGCCACCTGGCCAATCCAGGTCACAGTCGCGTTCAAGACGCCTAACAAGCTGTCTCGCCTGGCGGGAATTACGCGGCCCGCTCATAGGCAACCTCCAGCCCACACACTTTCTTTACAGCACACTCAATTTCTTGGCGCACCCGGTCCATCGTCAGTAACCGCGCCCCTCCTCATCAATGATCAGCGTCAGTGTTTCGTTGGTTTCGCGCAGGGCCGCCCTATCAACGACAAGTCGTGAGAGTAGGAAAGCTCGTCGTGCGCGTTCGCAATAAGAGCACCTGAATCCATAATACAAACCTTAATTATACTAGACGACATCTTTTAACTATGAATATGTGACAATTTTACGGATTCTCCGCCATTACTAATTGCCGTTATTACTGATTTACGGCGCTGCGTTTGCGATGGTTCGGGATTGTGTAGAGAATACTTTGTCTGGAAATGCTTCGCAGAGTTTTAAATATAAAACGTCGTATGGTATAAATTATATATCTATAAGTAGCTTTGCCTGAAACCATCAAAACAACGGATTAAAGGGGATCAAAATGACTATCAAGCGTACTCTCATGGGTCTGGCTGCCACATCAATGCTGCTGTTGGCTGCTGGTTGTGCTGCCCGCAAGTCTGGCATGTTGCAGAACTCAGCCGTCAGCGCGATCACTGATGTGCTAGGAAGTCGCAACAACAATAGCGTCAGCGCAGCAGGAGCAGACTCGGCCAGTCACATGCAGGGCGTTCAGGGTTTGGTTAATGGCGGAAAAGCAGGTATGAGCGGTGCCGCCTACGGTGCTGTTGGCGCTGGCGCGCTAGGTCTGGCTGACAAGGGGATGCGAAGCGCTTTCACCGCATTGCAGGGCGAATCCGAAGTCGGGTTCGAGGACGTTGCCAACATGAAACAGAACATCGTCAAGAGCGATACTTATGTCGATGGTGAAGGCCGTACTTGCATTGATTACCACATCACTGTCACTGGTGGCCCCGAGGACAATGATCAGAATGTCACGACTTGCCAGAATGCCGGTGGCGACTGGGAACGAATCTGATTCGATCAGCGGCCACTCTATTAGTGGCCGCTCAGCTTTGAGGGCAAAATGGCTGACGATAATCTCAATACATCGCGGTTCGA
This sequence comes from Vreelandella sulfidaeris, assembly GCA_007182875.1. Taxonomy (GTDB): domain Bacteria; phylum Pseudomonadota; class Gammaproteobacteria; order Pseudomonadales; family Halomonadaceae; genus Vreelandella; species Vreelandella sulfidaeris. The sequence goes on from AP019515.1 coordinate 237,854, forward strand.
TAAGTCTGCTTTGGACATGACGAGACTGGAAGCCTTTACGATGACCGCCATGCACGCCATTCTGCTTGGTGAGGGAGGGTAAATTAAGCCCCGAGGAAGTCGGCGAGAGCGCGGCAGCCTTTGCCGAAGCATCGCTCTCCGCGGCCTCTGAAACGCTCGATGACCACGACACGAAACCGAGTTAACCCCATGCAAGACTGCAAGTACGCGATCGGGCAGCAACCTTAACGGTTTGCTGCTCGATTTCGTTGGAGGCAGGTTTAATTTTTCGCATGCGAAACAGAGCAATGCCTACTAGGTCATTGACTATCAAGTTGATGCAATCACCTGAGCCGGAAATAGGTCACCGCGCAACTTGAAGCGCCCTACCATTGAGGCCAATCGTTCGGCGTGCTCGCTGAGCTGATCGGTCGACATGGTGGACAGCTCGGCTAGAGATGCGTTCTGCTTTGTCATGCGATCCAGCTCCGCCACGGCGATATTCACCTGGCCGATGCCGTCGCTCTGCTCGCCAGCGGCATGACTGATCTCGCTTAGCATGCCAGCGACGCGTTGTACGCCCGCCATCAATTCATTCAAGTAATCTACTGTTCATGAGTTCCTGGGGCCGATCATCAATTGCGACTCGATTTTATGTTCGGATGGGCATAGCTGGTATAACATCTTCTCTGCTAACCATGGTATTGCTCACGCTCGATAATCAGCGCGTGATCGGCAAGGAATATCACATTCAGAACGTCAACAGCTATATGAGCCGCTTAAAGGGATGGATGGGGCGCTTTCATGGAGTGGGAACGGTGTACTTACCCAACTATTTGGCATGGCGACGTTTGTTTGAAACCGCAGAGCCAACGGAGGAGATGGCTACGTATAGCGATTGGCTCAAACCAACAAAAGATACCAACATAGCCATATAAATACAGAATTCAGAGATTCGGCAGGTCTGCTGCAAGCTAGGCAGAAGGAGGGTCTCAAACCGTCCCTGTCCAAGGGCGGGAAAGGCGCTACAAGCGCTTATCCGGGTGAACGAGACTTCCTGGCACTGTCAGCCAATGCCTGGAAATAGGAGTGACTGGGGTTGATCAGGTAGTTCGTTTCTCGAGGCACCACGACACTTGGGACTACTAGCGCGAGGCTCGATTGGCTCTCAAGCCAGCTGTCGCCGATCTCCGCGGTCGAGGCGGGCGCCGGCTCCTCCATCCAGTCTTCCGGCAGACTATCGGCAGGCAGGCGCATCAGCGCATTTTCCGGGATAGTCACCTCCAACAGCGCATAGTGTGTCAGCAACCGATAGTCATCAAGATGAACCATCACCTCAAGCATAGCCAGTGATTCAGCACTGGCGAGGTACACACAGGCCTTCCCCTTGCTATTCCATCGACCGCCGTACAAGCGGGCTCCCTCCCCATCGAAGGCCGTCTGGAGCCACTTCCGCTTTACGAGGCGGTAACCACGAACCGTACTCACGCGAAAACGCCGTGCTCAAGCCGTCCGATCAGATCCAGCACAGCTTCAGCGCCAGCAGTCGTCGCCACCATTTCCACCGGTCGCCGACCACCGAGACCGCGCACCGGATTGAGGAGCCAGCGCCTCGCCCGCTGTTGATCTCCTTCAAAGAGATCAACAGCGCTCTGTAGACCTCGGCAAAGCGGTACAGCCGATCGCCTTCGTCTTGCTTGAAGCGCCCAGCCGTGGCTCTTCGCTGCAATGTCGCTGGCTTGATAACGACATAACGCGCCAGCTCCTTGCTTTCCAGGCCAGACGCCACAGCAAGTTCCGTGTAGACCTTGTACGGGACGCCTTTTCCAAAGCCTCATGCAGTTGTGCCACGCGCTGGAAGACCCAGGGCCTTCCAAAGTCGTCTTTCTTGGGCTTAGGCTTCGGCCGATACTCTTCGATGGCAGCTTCCATGGCCTCCCCTCCACTCATTTGATATAACAACAGTGTATCAGAAGATCGAAAGACTGCCACTGCGGTTGCAACTCCAGGCAGATCTAGGCGCGGGCACCTATAGCGCCTCTGCGCTACAACTTGCCCAAGGGCTGCATCGCAACATTGCTTATCGCGTAAGCAAGGCCCCAACAGAGAGTGGTAAAGTAGACCGAAAGAACAGGAGAGGTTGCATGCCCACGTCCACCGATCATAACCAAGTGTTTGAAAATAGCGTACTTCAAGCGGCTAAAGAGCTATTGGAGACAAAGCTCGCGACCCTGCCTTGGCATCAGTTCGAACTTGAGTACCATTCGCCTACAGGCAGAGCGAGATTGCAGGTCCGTTGTCAGCAAGAAGCCGATTCTCCTGTCAGAACCTTGGTCCTCTGTCACCTTCTTGCACGACTCCGAAGAGCTTCAGCTTAGTAACATAATGATGCCGCTCGCCCTACGTTGGGAGCGGCTTGGCAAGCGCACTATTAAGGCCATCTTCGAGGTTGCTCATCCAGCCGGCTACGATCTCTTCCTCATAGATACGGTCCCGTCCTTCCATGATCGACTTCTGAAGCGGAACGCTCGAGCTGTGACCGATGACATTGTGATGATCACACCGGAAACTGACCTCGTGAGTGACATTGGCAGTCCAAAGCCCAATTCTAGCGAAGTGCGCGGCTATTCAATCTTCGACGTTCTCGATGAACTAGATGCGGACGCCTAGCTTAAGATCGATTGATGGCGAGCCAAAACTGACAACTTAGCAGCTCACCACTATCGAGCAGGGCGGTTAGCTTCCGGCTGTAATTCACGCCGCCTAGTCCCTTTACCAGGGAGAGCTATCGAGCACACTCGCTCAGCACAACCTCTCTTGACGCAATTACATGAAAACAGCGCAAAATCCCTTACGGCATCCGCAATAACAGGTTGGTGCATATCAGCCAGCTCACAAGGGCCGAACGCGGCGGCCGTTGCGGCTGTGTCTGTCCTGAATGCAGAACACCGCTTGAAGCGAGAATGGGGATATTGTCCGTCACTATTTCGCACATGCCAGAGGGACCCGACCATGCGCTGGGGCACTGAAACCGGAATACACCTAGCCGCAAAGCAGTTGATCGCAGACCGAAAGGAAATACCCATTCCTCTGCTTCAGGCGGTACTTGAGGCGAAGGATAGCCTTGGCTACAAGCACACCGAATCTAAGGTCATTTTCCCCGGCCACGATCGGCAGCCGGTGGATGACACAAAACTTGAGTTCAGCTTGGGGACATCCGCCCTGACCTTATCGTGAGCTTGGGTCAGATAGAAATCCTAGTCGAGGTGGCCGTAACCCATTTCATCGACGCGGAAAAGCAGCAGCGGCTTGAGTCCCGTGGCCAGCGCTGCATCGAAATCGACCTGGGGACATACCACGGAACCTAACACCGGTCGAGCTCGAAGAGCATGTATTTAACTATCAACGAGCCTACTGGATCGTAAATCCCAAGATCGAAGCGGAGCAGGAAAAGCTACGCCCAAGACTTCAGCAGCAGATCGAGAAGGCCAACAAACGAATAGCACAGGCGAATATCGCAAGGGAACAAGAGGAGCAGCGACAACGTGAACAACATGCCCGGATGGAAGCTTATTTTAAAGCTCAGGAACAGAAACACGCTGAATTAAAACGCCAACGGGAGGAGGAGCAACGCCGGGCGAGAGAAAAGCGACCGAGCAGGCCGAAATCCGACGACGCGAAGCCGAGGTTGCACGTCAACTCGAAGCTAAAGCCGAGCGGCATCGGCAACAGAAAACCTGGGAGCAAGAGCGTCAGCAACTCGATCTTCATGAGATGCGCCATCTCGCCATGGAACTTTTCGCGTCCTGTCAGCGTATTCATGCCAGGTCTGGCAAGGTGGCTACATCAACACGGTTCTGCTTGCCGATGGCCCGGCACAACCTCGAACGAGATATTCACAAAATGGACCTGGAAGCCATTCCTACCGCGGTTGAGACACGCACGGAATATGACTGGATGTTCGGGTGCCGTCTCGTGAGTGGAAACTCGTGGCCTTGCTAGGCGTCGTCTATACCCGTGAGAGCATACAAAGCCGATACTGGATCTCAATCCAAGCCATCGAGCGCTATCTTGGGGAGTTCGGATACCAGCCTATTGTCGCTCTTCAGCGTGCCGAGCAGTTGCTGAATACTGCTCGTTACTACCATATTCTCGCAGAAGATCCTGCGTTAATGGCGTTGGAGCTACTTCCAAGGCCGCTGGATGCGATTGCAGAATTCGTTGGCGAATTGGACAATTTCAATATGATTCATCTGCTAGCTGCCGCTGGATGAACTTGCGTTCATACCCAAGCCTGCTAACAGCTGGCGCTAATACCATCAGCACAAGCAAAGTGGCCGCTCAAGCTGAGAGTAACTGTGATTCGGCGATAGCCGCTGCGTCCTAGAAGACTTTGAGTAGGAGGTCGTCAGAATTAACCTTGCCCTCTTTCACATACTGGACCAGTCAATATTCTTCGTACACTTGTCTATCTCGTAGCAATCGATATTTATACTTATTTATAAAAACTGGTAACGCTTTACTGCAATATCCCAAGCGCGTTCAGCCTCAATACGACTATTTAATACAAGCGTTCTTATATTATCTATATTTTCTGGCAGGACACCGCGCGTTAATTCCACAGTCAAGTCTTCATCAAGATATACTATCCAAGAACTTTCCCCATACTTGCATATCAAATGAGGAATGGAATCAGCACTTGTACAGAATGCAGCAATCTTTGGAACTTCAAAATCATTTATTGGCGGGCATAGGCCATGAAATTGCTTAAGATATTTTTCTCTAAGATAGACCACACCACTACTTTCCATCGCCGAGTAACCATGTTTAAAAAATCAAACGGTACATACTCGTTTCCTTCTCTATATTTGACGGACATAAATCTTTCTGGCTGAATGCTTCCAAAGTACAACTTCCAAGTAGAAATATTTTTAGGCTTTTACAGCTCAGCGCGGTTCTCTCGTCCTTAGAAAACGCTTTATAACTTGGATCTGTAGAATGCCCAAGACGGTTACGAAAGTTTTTGATTCTCTTAGAATGTATTTACTGAATTTCTCAAAGTCAATGAGCCCACTCCAATCTTGTCGGTCGGTACCGCGGTATGCACTTATGTCTAGCGTTTGAAGATAAGTATCATCTAGGTCTATTCTGATCTTTGTTTTATCCATTGAGTATAACGTTTTACTAGATACACCCTCACGTTGACGGACTAAATCTAAATCACCCTTACCCGTTATTAAACTTCCCTCTGGCAGTCCATGATTCTTCCAACTTGGGCTCGTGGTTAACCAGACTACAGGAGCAAGGTCATTACCTAGCTCCATTCGATATACACCATAAGATAAACCAGAATGAAAATGTCACAGGCCTGAAGCACTGACGTGTAGTGGTATAATTTCAAAAGGCTTTCCTTTCTATATTTTTATATTTGCTCAAGCAAACTTCAACATAGTGCCTGTGATAAAATTTATAAACTTTCAGACTGAATGGCTTTTCTGCAATATGTTGCGTTGCATCGGTTCGTAAAATCATTTGGCATGTACTAGCGGTTATGGTGTTGGAGTAAAATTATTATCACAATTGCAGCCAGCAGCCCAGGAAAAATGTTCATGGCATTCTCCAAACCACGTTGAGGCCCACAGAAATGCCGATGATGGCGCCTAAGATTGATAACACGATCAACACACCTAAAGCGGGAGCATCTTTGCAACGAAGTAGACATTTTATGAGCTATTTCCTCTTTTCCTTTTCCTTTCCTCTTATTATTCTGCCTAGCGGCGTGGTTTTCATTAAGACTTTGCTGCACGTCGTCGGCCATCCCGTCGAAGAGGCCTGGCTGGGCATCCACATTTGGGCCGGGGTTGTTGCCATTTGCCTGCCTAGCGGCGTGGTTTTCGTCAAGACGGCGTTGCATGTCTTCGGCCATGCCGTCGAAAAGGCCTGGCTGTGGCTCTTTTGTCCCAAGGTCATCTGCGAGCGTGGTAGATGACATTATTCCTGCAAGAACCAACACTGCCACTCTTGTTATCAACATAATCAATATATTTCCTTGGCTTGGTGTTGCTCTTACTACTTCACCCTGGGAATCTTCACTCCCTCCAGAGTGTAGTGCTCTCCTAGCTCTATAGCGCGGCGCACCGATTCCAACACCGGCTTACGCACTGCGCGGTAGCGGGTAGAATCAGGCGAGGCGAACCAGCCCTTCACCGTCTCCACGCTATACCCAGTCAAGGTGGCCACATGACTCTGGTTCAAGCCATGCCGCTCCATCAGCTGTCGGAGAGCTTCATTCGTCGGTTTCTCTGAAGTGCTCATTAATATCTCTATATATCGCCACTGTGCCTACCAGCAACGCTCTTTCATGTATGGCGCCTTAAAGCGCATTCAGGTGAAGACTACGCCTCAAAGCCCCAGCAGCGCCTAGCGCGACACTTGGCACTCTTCTGTGTATGCGCTTCTGCAAGACCAGGGAGTGTAGTGCGCCACACAGCGTGGACTCTCATAAGTCAAGGTCGATTTCCACTAGCAAATCGACTGCTTGGTGAATATCTATGGCAGACCAAGGCTCCAACTCAGCAACGAACTCATTGTCGCGAATCAGACGCTGGATCTCAGGGTCCTATTTGATCGTCTCGATCTGCACGGTTGATGCCATGAGGTTCACCATTTGGCATCTATTTTAATAGGTGCTGCAAATAGTTTAATGTGCAATGCACACATCTGCAATGCTTGGAAATATTTAGGCATTAAAACCCATCCACGATAAACACTTGGCTTTTAAGCTTCCGCAGTTCGGTAAGTCAGCTCAATAGTAACTAATAAAAGTGTGCGCCTTAATTATAAAGTGTGCACTGTACTCTATTACAAAGGCCATCAGTATCACGACTTTAAGGCATTCCATGAACCTAGCGATCAACCTCGACACCGCTATGCTGGTTACATTCGAGCCTGCTCCTACCTCTCTGCCCGAGTGCGTTCGCTAGGACGTCCTCAATAGCCAGTCTGGGTATGAGCCGCTAGGGTGAACGGCTCTCATGCGGCACAAGCGCCATATCGGATATTGTCTCGTATGCTTTTGAATAAACGCGTGCCCCGTGGGACTCTATGGAGAAGTCCTGAGCGTCATGCCGACGGTAGCCTTTTATATTATATTCTCGCTCTTCTGATACACGATTGATTCAGCCTTCTTACAACGGTTCTAAGCTTGGAGCTAATCATCTTCTTGCCGCTGATCTACCGGCTTATCGTAACGCTTGATCAAATAGTACAAGCTGTGGCCTGACACTTCTAAATGCTCATCGACCTCGGCAAAACGATGGCCGCACTCTACCACTTGATTGACGGCTTCGATTTTAAATTCTTCAGTTCAACGGGGATGGCTCATGGTTCCTCCTAGATGACTTAGGTATAAGGCCTGGAGGTGTCTACGAAACCCGGGTGATTCATTTGTAGTAGCCTCACTTATGCGTTGTTTTGTCTATGCATAGCGTCATACCGCATGGGCGTGGCGAAGAGAATAGTATTAAAGTTTCCTGATGTTCAGCCGTAATACATTAGTTCTGACATACAGTAACGGTCTTTGAATGCATAAAATCGGACTTATAGCCCTATTCAGCTTGTTAGTATCAGCGAACACTTATGCAGACTCACCAACATTGGGCGAGTTCTTTGATGGGGCACAAGAATGCTCTAATGAAGTTGTCATAACTTCACAGCCTTTGCGTGAGCAAAATGGTGGAATGATCACCCTAAAATCTGTTCCTTTCGATGAAATCGATATCAGTCAGTATGATATCGCTACTTCACAGCATTCTATTATTCAACTAATCCCAGTTGCTGAGTCAACATATCTTGATGGTTCGTCTGCAGGGTCAGCATGGCGCAACTGTATGGCCAGTAAAGGTCTGCCAGTTCCTACCGGTACTCAAACAAACTAGCTCCGACTTGAGGCCTGCGCCGGTGCGGGTAGGTAGCACCCTTGAAGGCTTACATGCCTCGCTAGGTAGCCTATTTTCGAACCCGCAAATGAATAGGTAATCCCCGAAAACCAGGGTGCTCAAAAGTAGAATTTTCCGTAAGCTAAACGCAGGGAGATTCTGCATGAAAAATCACGTTTTTCTGACAGCCAAATACTGTCAATCCTCAAGCAAGCCGAAGGCGGTGCCCCGGTTCCGGAGCTATGTCGTGAGCACGGTATGAGCAGCGCGACCTTCTATAAGTGGCGAGCTAAATTCGGTGGTATGGATGCGTCCATGATGGCACGGCTAAAAGAGCTAGAGGATGAAACCGACGGCTCAAGAAGATGTATGCCGAGGAACGATTGAAAGCGGATATCCTCAAAGGAAGCCATCGAAAAGTGGTGAAGCCGTCTCGTCGCCGTGAGATGGCGCAGAAAGCCGTCATGGAAAAGCACGTCAGCATCCGCCTAGCCTGCTGGATGTTTAGCATCAGTGAAAATTGCTATCGATACCAAGCGAAGCTCCGCGGCGAGAACGATCAAATCGCCGACTGGTTGATCACGCTGACGCATAACCAGAGAAACTGGGGCTTTGGCTTGTGCTTCCTGCACCTACGTAATGTGAAAGGCTTTCGTTGGAACCATAAGCGGGTCTACCGGATTTACCGAGAGTTGAGCTGAATCTTCGGATCAAACCGAAGAAACGGTTAATCCGCGAGAAGCCTGAACCTTTAGCGGTGCCTGAAACGATTAATGACAGCTGGTCTATGGATTTTATGCATGACCAACTGAGCGACGGTCGTCGCTACCGTCTACTGAATGTGATCGACGACTTTAACCGAGAAGGTCTTGGTATCGAAGTAGACATCTCGTTGCCTACTGAACGAGTTATCCGGGCGCTAGACCAGATCATTGAATGGCGTGGTAAGCCGCACTCTATTCGTTGTGACAACGGGCCAGAATATATCAGTGGTAAGTTATCGGCATGGGCGGAAGGTCAAGGTATTCAGCTGATGTTTATCCAGCCAGGAAAACCCCAGCAGAATGCTTATATAGAACGCTACAATCGAACGGTGCGCTATGACTGGTTAGCCCAATACCTGTTTGAAAGTACCGAAGAGGTTCAGGATTACGCCACTCGTTGGCTCTGGCACTACAATCACGAGCGCCCTAATATGGGGCTTGGAGGGATCACCCTCAACAGAAACTGGCCGCTGTGGTCTGAACTCTACTTTGAAACCCTCTGAAAATGGGGATTACCAATATGCATTGGTCACCCCTTGCAACAGCGCGGTGACATCAGTCCTCGTCACACTGAGCTTGAAGTAAGTCAGCTATTTCCCGCTCGACAGACGCGACTGCTGGTTGCAGTGTTTCGTCTACTTCGTCACGACCCAGGCGGGCGATCTCTTTCCACCGCACCAGTGAGTCACGGGAGACAAGATAGGTACGCGCACAATCACCCTCTGAGGCTTCCTTCTGAAGCGACTCCAACAGCTCCAGGTCACGCATCGAAAAGACCTGAATGGCCGGTACAAGCAGCCCTGCCTCTTCTGCTTGTCGACCGAGTGAAGCCTTGTCCCAGTCACGTTCGGCCGCTTCGTAGGAAGAATGTGTGGTGGTCTGGTAACCACACCGCTGGCACACCAGCCAGTGCGCATGAAACCAGTCGGTGTTTCTTTTCAGATAGTCTGGACTGTCCTGACAGGCACAGACTGGGCATGAGGCTCGCTCGGTCATGGTGCTATCTGGCATATCAAAGTGAATGGGGCGGGCGATGGCATTCATGCATGGCCACCCGAAAGCTGGCTCAGCGTCTGTGCACGAGCATTGGCTGATTCCCGCACAAGGTCGGGAGAAAAGCCGGCACCACAGTGAACTTCATTGATCATCACAAGTTGTAAATAGCCGCGATGAATCAAGTATTGGCCAAAGCCTAGATCCGAGATGTCCCGATGCGCATAGGCACCGGAAGCCTCCATCGCATTAATGTCGTCAATGGTTACGATGCCCTTATTGAGACTATCTAGTGTCGCTTCGCGATAAGGGGCCTGCAGGCAATACTGTTCGGCAAGCTCGCCCAGGTTGAAGTCAACAAGTGCTCGATATAGCCCGCTGCACTGGTAATGGGTCGCCCCACCGCTAGAGAGTGCTACCAGCTCGCCCTTGCAATGACTAGGTTTCGCCATCGCTTTGTCTCCTGTGATTGTGTTCGCTCCCCTTGGCAATACCGGCATGAGTCAGCTTGTGGGCGCTGAGCATGCAGGCATAGTTGAGTGCATCGCATCGGCAATGATGCGATCGGCCAATTCAAGAGGGTGGTATCAGTGATGCCAACACGCCGCAGATCCTGCTCAATAACGGCACGATGACGCTGGTAATCATGAAGTTCACTCACAAGCGCGTTGCCTGCGAGCAAATCCTGCTTGTTCGTTTCATGGAGTGCAGAGCCCATGTCTACCCCTACGTTGCAGCACAGCTGGCTGTCTGGCGCCGAAGAAGCTCGGCCAGCCGATCTAAGGCTGTGATGGAGATCGTCCGCTCTCCCGCTGCACAGCGCGCCTCATGTCGGCGCAGCAGCGAAAGATCCCTTGGCGAGAAATCGTGTTCACAACAAAACTCTGCCTGTGTCATTTCTCTGTCCTGAGCAGTTGCTCCAGGGCATCACGAAGTACGACAATATCGGCATACGCGAACCCTCCCTTTCCCAGCTCACTGTCATTATTCGCTTCACTCATACTGGGCACACCCAGCTCCGGTTCGAGGTTGCATGTACCGGCCCGGTGTGTAGCGCACCTGCTACAACCAAGTTCTGCCCAATTTCGGGCGGTTCCTCGTGCAACCTGTCACCAGAGGAGGTAGGGCGCGGGTGACACCCTCGGCGATTGCTTGCTGGCGCAGTTTGGATAGAGATGTGATAGCGAGCACCGCGGCCAGCTGGAAGATCAGCAGCGCCACCGCTTGCATCCCGATCAAGGCTGCTGGCGCCAGGTCGAGCACTCGGCAGGGCGCCGCCACGAGAGTTGCCAATTGGTTGTCGACCTCGGCGAGACGAGCCTGTGCTACCTGTATGGTTCGAGCCAGCCCGCCCGGGCCTCACTATTTGCCCAGAAAGTATCGATGCTCTCCTCAAGACGCGAGGCCTCTAGGGCCAGCCGCTCGAGCTGCAGCTCCCGGCCAGCGTCGACGTGAGATGCCGACAGCCATTCCTCTACCAGAGGCTCACAAACCATATAGATGGGGCCGGTAAGCGTAAGCACGCTGGCGACCATGGCCAGCATTCGCCGCGCCAGCTGGCGCTGATACCAGAGCCACAATGCAACGACTTCTAGGAGAACAGCCTAGGCCCAGCCCATTGGACCTACAAACTCCGTCCAAAACTGAATCGCATGCACCTGCAGCAGCGCGATCGCGCCGGCAAGCACCAGCAAAGGTGGCACCATCTCAATGAAGCGTGTTGTCGGTGACTGATTGCCCATTACGTTGACTCTCCACAAAGCTCACACACTGCCGACTCTCCCTAGCCCCTCACCAAGAGGGCAGGGTAAACAGCTTTCTAGTCCGTCTCCGGTTCGGATTCACCGCCTGCCGAGGTGACCACGGCCATCGGCGTTCCCAACTGCGGCGCAGAGGAGGCGGCTGGTCAGGCTCCGCCGCAGCCATTCGTATACCGATCGTCAGCGCCAGCAGCGCCGACCAAGCGACCATCCAGTGAATTAGAAAGCGACCATCCAGTGAATTAGAAAGCGACGATCTTTGAGATTGCCCCGCCGAGAATGAGCAATACAGCGAGGAAGACGGCATACGCGAGAGCGCCGACCCAGAGAATGGCGATGAAGCTGCTCATGCCACACCTCCGGTTAAAGTCGCCTCTGCGTTCCCGGGTTGGGAGTTGCGGTTTAGCCAGCCTTGAATGCAGGCGGTATTTGGCTCGCCGCGATCCTGGGGACACGTCTATTCTGCTGTGCGACTTCAAGCGCTCGTTTGGCCATAGCTCTCCTTTATGGGTTGGTGATACTGATAGGGCTGGCTGGCGCAACCAAATCGGTAGTGAGGTGAGCCGGCGCTGGCCGGTGACATGGTTGACGGCTCGCTTGATAGCAGAAGGGTGGCCAACCAGTACGACACGGCGCTTTCCACGAGTGAGGCTTGTATAAAGCCACTGTCGCTCAAGCATGTGCCAGTGCGATCGCACTAGAGGAATGACCACGGCCGGGAATTCGGACCCTTGCGCCTTGTGGCCGGTCATTGCATAGGCCAGTTGCAGCTTGCCGAGCGCGTCACTGGTGAACAGCACTTCTCTATCCTCAAACCGCGCCAGCACGGTTTTGTCTTCAGCGTCTGCCGACACTACATAGCCGAGATCACCATTAAAGACATCACGGTTGTAGTCATTCTCGGTCTGCACGATCTTGTCTCCTGGCGCCCATTGGCGCCCATTGGCGCCCATGGATCGTCACCGAGCCCCGATCGCCCGGGACGTGATAGCTTCGAAACGCTTCATTGAGAGCACGGGTTCCGACCGGACCACCGTGCATGGGTGTCAACACCTGCACCTCATAAAGAGGATCGAAGCCACGCGCCAGCATGTCTTCAGTGGCCACCCGCAATGCCACACGACACATCAGCTCGGGGTCACCGCCTTCCGGCACTTCGACAATCTCAAAGTCGCTATCTGGCACCGATTGAGGAGTATTGCCCTGGTTGACGGCGTGCGCCTGGACAGTAATTTGCGAGCCTGGCCCCTGTCGCCGGATCTGTTGAAGACGTGCCACTGGGATAGCACCCGAAGCGATCACATCGCGAAGAATGTTTCCGGCCCAACCGAGGCCAATTGATCCTGATCACCGATGATGAACAGTCGTCAGTGGTCAGGCAGCGCCACCACCAGAGCCAGAAACAACGGCACATCGACCATCGATGCTTCATCAATGATCACTACATCCGCTTCGATCGGGTTGCTAGCATTAAACTCAAAGCCGCTGGCGCCAGCGCCCAGGAGACGATGAATAGTAGACGCCGGCCTCCCGGTTGCCTCCGACATTCGCCGAGAGGCACGGCCAGTTGGCGCACACAGCGCCAGCTCAAGGCCAGCATCATCCAGTGTCTGCGCCAGCACCTCAGTCACCGTGGTTTTCCCCACCCCGGCCCACCCGTAAGCACAGCCACCCCATACGCAAGGCAGGTCTCCAATGCTTGGCGCTGCTCATCACTGAGCACCCGGCCATCCGACAGCTCGCCATCAACACGCACTTGGTTGCAGCCATTCCAATGCACCGCACGCGTTAGCAACGCGGTGGCGATGGTTCTCTCGGCTTCCACCAGCGAAGGCAGGCCAACTAGCCCGCCCTCAACACTTATAAGTTTTCATGCGCCAGCAGCAGTTCAACAACCGAGGCCATGCGTGCCACGTCGACCCCGAGGAGCTGCGCGCCTTCCGAGGCCAATTCATCCGAGGTTGCCAGGGTATGCCCCGAGGCTGATCGTGCATCAACGACATGGCGAAGCCCGCAATGAGTCGATCGCGGTGGGTCAACTCGCAGCCAAGAGATTGAGCCATAGTATCGGCTATACGAAACCCTATACCTCGAGTCTTCAATAAGGTGCGGTAGGGTTGGCGGATACTTTCGCAATGGTCTCCTGGCCCAACTGGCGAAAGACCGACATTGCACGTGAAGCGCCCAGACCATGCCCCTGCAGGAAGATCAATGCATCACGCGCTTCTTGGTACTCATTCCAGCTCGCCGCTATCCCCACTGCCTTCTTCTTACCGATGCCTGACACAGCCCGTAAGGCCTTTTCGTCACCGAGTACGTCGCGCAGCCCATCACCGAAATGGGCGACCAACCGCGCAGCGAACTTAGCCAATGCCGGCCACCTTGCCACTCGCAAGGTATGCACCCAGCGCTTTGGACTCCTGAGGTATTTGCGTGATGAGCCGATCGGCTTTGAACTGCTTGCCGAACTTAGGATGCGTGCCCCAAGTGCCGCGGGCCTGCACAGACTCCCCTCGTTGAGCGGCTGACATACAGCCACCAGCGTTACCTCCTGTTCCTGAGCATCGCGCACAGTCAGGATCTGAAATCTCTCATCACCTACGAAACGAACGGCACTGATCACGCCGATCAATTCCTCAAGGTTGTCCATGGATCGCCCTCGCAATAAAACCCGGCTGGGGAGGCCGGGTGAGGTACAGGGAAACAGGCTCTTACTGGGGAGCGTGGATTGTCAGCACGCCCGGCCGCGCCCGACTTCAAACTCTGGATCTGCTACTGGGGAGCCCTCTGAGTTGAGAGTGAGAGAAGCCGGATCAGGGCTAACTCAGAGGGCTCTCCGGTAGCCCCGTTACCGAGACGACCAGACGGCTAATGCGCATCCCCGAAGCCGTGTCAGGGAGAGGAGATAGCGGACGCAATCCGCTTAATTCGTTCGGCGATGGGTTGTTAAGCTGTTTCTGCTTACTATGTGTTACTATACTAGACGACATTTTTAAGAATACAACACACTTTAGAGATGAAAGACATCGTATTGTCGGTTGCTTCTGAGCGGTGCTTATTCCGCTTACTTTCCTCTACCGAAGGACGACCTTCAGGATGACATCACGAGCACTCATTCTGTGTGAGAAACACTCCGACCAGGCCGACAAAATAGCCCCTGCTTTAGGTCTTACGCGCAGCGGCAACGCCTACACCGGCACCTGGAATGGCATCACACTTACCTTAGTTTGGGCCGCTGGGCATTTGCTGGCGCCTGTTGAGCCTTCCGAGGTGAGCCCAGAGGCCAATTGGCGCGATCCCCGCAGTCTTCTGCCCTACCTACCGCCTTTCCTCAGACGCCTACCGACCGCGGTAAGAAATACCTGGGAAACCTTAAAAGAACTCTCTCAAGCAACAGAAGTATGGTTGGCCACCGATCCAGACCGCGAAGGCGAAGCCATCGGGTACGAGATCCTGCAATACGCTAAGTACCGCGGTTCGGTGAAGCGGATGTGGCTGACCGGCTCTATGGAAGCGGCCGATGTTCAGGCCGCGGCCAAGCGCCTCAGGAACGCCGGAGAAACCATATCTTCTGGCGGGCTCAGCAGGCCCGCGCCAACGCGGATGGCTTCTGGCAGTACCTTGTCCGTGCATACACGGCAACCGCACGCATGGGCCTTATGGGTAGCGATTTAGCCAAAGGCAAGGGCAAGGCTGGGCTCGTGTCGGCCGGCCGCGTACAGTCCGCCACCCTTGGGCTAGTTGTTACCCGCGATCGCACAATCGAAGCCTTTATTCCAGTCGATCACTACCAGGCAAAGATTACCCTGGGCGGGGCGAGCTGACCTATTCTCCAGCCACCCCAATAGCTGGCGCCAGCAGCATCCAACTGCAGGATGAAGGCAAGCCAATGTTCCTGGACAGGGCAGCCATGTTGGCCTTCACCAAGCGCTTAGAGACCGTCGATAACGCCGCCATTCTGGAGGCCGAGACAAAGCAAACAGCCAAACATCCACCGCTGCCATACAGCCTCACAGCGCTTCAGCGAGACATGTCAAAAGTACGGCCTCACGGCCACACAGACGCTGAAAGCAGCCGATTCAATGCGAAGCGATGGTTACCTGACCTACCCCGAACAGAGCATGGCGAATTGCCCGCAAGCCTCTATAACCGGACCGATCTGTTGGCCATTTTGGGGCGCAGCAAAGGCTGATGACACGCTCATGACGCCAGCTCGGCAAGCTGGACGCCGGCATTGCATGGAGGGTGCCGAGGCGCCACGTCCACGCTGTTTTACCGACAAGCCCATGAACCACCACGGGATCATCCCAACGCGCAAGACACCGAACCTGTCAGAACGCACTGAGGCCGAGCAAAGGTTTATCTGGCCTGCGCAAAACAATTCATCCAGGCCCTCCTACCAGCCGCTACCGTCGAGTCCCTGAGTGTCCGCGCCAGCATAGATGTTGAGGACGTGATTGAGCGACAGCCAGCGCTGTTTGCTGGCACCTTCAAACGCATCATTGACCCCGGCTGGATGACTGCTTTCGAGGACCACAAAGAGCAGAAAGACCTGCCGCCACTGGTAACCGGCGCTAACACTCCCGTCGAGGCAGTAAGGCTTCATGAGGCACGCACACAGCCGCCCAAACACTTCACGCTGCACGACTTACTGAGCGCAATGCTCAATGCAGGCCGGCACGTCGATGGTGAAGATGCAGAAGCACTCCGAAAGCTGAAGGGATAGGCACTCCAGCCACTCGGGATACCGTTTTGCAGACGTTGTTTGATCGTGAATACATAACCACCAAGCGTAAGGGCAAACAGCTGCTTATTGTCTCCACCCGCGAGGCCGCGCATTCATCGATAACACCCTCCGAACTCTCCGATGTGCGTGTGACAGCCGCCTGGGAGCGCCAGCTCGATGCGATCCAGAATGCACCCAACGACACAGCGGCAAAGCATGCCCGTGACACTTTTATAACCGCTCAACGCGACTTCATCACCACCCGTATCAAAGAGGCAATCGACATCATGGACAATGCACCCGAGGCTGTTTTGGCAACGGCCAATGGCCCCACAGAGAACATGGTTTCTGCTGCACGAAAGCTAGCTGCAGCTCGCAGTCTCACGCTACCAGAAGGCATCGAAAGAGCTTCGAGCTGTGTCGCTCATTTCTGGACGAAGTAATGCAGCAAACACCGCCACCCACTGACAAGATGAAGGCCTTGGCGATGCGCTTAGCGGATGAGAATGAGGTGACATTGAATGGAGAGCTGACCTCCTTCAGGGAGTGTAAAACATTCATCGACAAGTACATGCAGATCCAGGCACCGACCGCGAGAATGATAGCTGCTGCTGAGTCTGCAGCGAAGCGCTACAAAGTAACGCTACCCGAGGCTGCCCGCACCTCAATACAAGAGTGCCGCGTGTTCCTCAACGAGCACCCACGCTAGCCGCGCCGAGAGGTAGGCCGGGCACCCTGGGCGGGGCAAGGGCACAAGTACGATCACATCAAAGCTACCGAACAAGACAATCCCTCGCCAAGGAAGGCGTTCAATTTAACACCTGCCAGACGTACCCGCTCACCACCTTTAAAGCACACAGAAAATATCCTTTAAGATTGATAGGAGACGATAGGAACCGTTATGCATGAAGCCCACCAAGACGACGATGAACTACTGGTTGAAAGCACTAATCAACGTCGCTCACGCCGTACAGTTGATAGAGAGGTACTAGCTCACGAGGCCGAGCTAATGGTCGGCGCACTGACGGCAGATATAGATGCAATTATGGGGAGTACACAAGGCAGCTACTGGACATCGTTGAACGCATCAGAGAAGCCCAACCACGCACCCATGGTGCGGTACTTTTAGATGTTAGTCGGTGTGGTTATGGATGCCTCGGTTGCCCTCACCCGGTATGGCGTAAATGGGTCAACCGACAACAGCATAGCCGGCATTCTCCATCAACCTGGCATGCTGTGAGAATACAGCGACCAGGGTAGCAGCAAGAGCGAAATCTGTACCTCAAGAGGCACGGGAACTGATAGCAGAAGCTCTCGTGCTGATCGAACGTAGGGCACGCTTCATCGACCATTTGAAGCGCATCAATAAGGCCATTGGTACTGCACGTCACTATCGACCAGAGCTAGGCCAACATGGCGGCAAAGAGGACAGCTAGACGCTCTTTTTGCGCACCAACTGATTCCTCTATGGCTGGAGTGTCACTCTACAAGCCGTTTTGAGACGCTGAACTGGCCTCAAGCGGGCTTAGATGTTCACCGTAATGGTGAACGCACCATGATGCATCTCACCCATTATATGTGTACTCGCTATGCGCGTTACTCCTTCCTACGGAGAGCTATACCCATGGGCAACCACCCTTTGGGTATCCTTGTACGGGGATGGATGACAGTTACTAAATGACCGCGCTGGTAGGTATGAGAGGGTGGGGAGAGGTAATACCCCATACGGGAATCAACCTCCATGAAAGCACCTCCTAATACAATATGTATTCCCTTATATATGAGATCCCAAGCGCGCCATTGCTGACCAAGCTGGCGCCTTCGGTGCGTGAGCAACAACGGTGAAAACGTCCTTGTCGGGTGTGGAAGGCCACGCCACCGCGCTCTATGCTGGCGCCTTCGATGCGTGAGCAGCAACGGTGAAAACGTCCTTGTCGGGGAAGGCCATGCCACCGCGCTCTATGCTGGCGCCTTCGATGCGTGAGCATGAGGAGACAATAGCGGGCTAGAACGAAGTTGAATCGGGGCGGTTTAAGGAATTAGAAATCGCAAATATTAGGCGTTTCGAGGCTTGCCTCGTGATAGGCCGCGAAGCGGCCCATGTGCTTTCGTGGACAGCAGAAGAAAGATCGCTTGCTCTCCCACAGCAGTCCTGCTTGCTCTAACAAAACGAAGTGACTTGGGGCGTTTTTCCGGCTTTAACTATAGCAAATCTAGGCGTGTCGTGGCCTGGCTCTTATTCAGCCGCGTAGCGGCTCATGTGCTCTCGTTGACTCAACGAATAACTGCAACGGTGAACACAACAAGAAAGCACACCAGGCCGCACATAAAACCATTCAAAAGTTGTAGAAAAACCTTCTAAAATAGATACGCGCTAACACAGAATACCGCCTAAAATTAGTCGTTTATATGCAATTCCAGAGATGCTCGTAAACTATCTTTTATTGAGATGGGCGAAGATAGCCGGAGCGACCGCGCCGTATAACTCGAACGATTCACGGACTTATAATCAAATCAGGGTAGTTCGGGGATGTTCCCTGTCCCTGGCCTAAGGCATGCCTAGTCACCGCGGTTTCAAAGCTACGCTCACCACTGCCACGGCAACTGCATCATTTTCTTGGAAAGGGAAGACCCTATTCCTGACTGGGATATTCCCCTGAATTCATCCATGCTCTTGAGCAGGTCCAGGTAATCTACCCCACCCGTAATAAGGCGGGTCTTTGTAGCGCGTTCATACATCCACACACCCATAACTTCATATGCGTTGAGGCGCCTTCAAGGTCCTTGGGCATCATCCCTCCCACTCTGGATCGTCAGCCATAAACTGGAGTGCCCGATCAATGGCACGATCCAGATCATTTCGGGGCGAGTAAAAGTCAGACAGATGTACCTGCTCGGCCAGGATCAAAACCGCAAGCACCGGATAGTTCAGAAACTCTGCAAACTTTTCAATCACATCCCGGCCCAGGCTACTGGCAAGCCTACGTCCAGTTTTCAAGTGGCTTAGAGTGCTCGGCGCAATGCCAAGGTGGTCGGCTAGGTCTGTGGAAGCCAGCCCTTCGCCAACAGCTCTCTCGAAGATAACCTGAACCAACTTATAGCCAGGCGTTTCGGGCTCGATTTGCAGGTAGTCAGTTCTTGGTCCTTTGGGCTTTCCCTCTGTCCATCCTTAGGGCCTGAACCCCTTTACGGATTCCTGCGTCGATGACCTTCTGTAGGTCTTTATCATTTTTCCCTGATCCAAGTTTTTCTCCCATATGACGTCAGCATGTCATCTAGTCAAATAGAACTATACCGGATAACAAATTCTAATACTTATTGCCTATCCAGCGCCGCACGCTCAGCGGCAAGATTGCATCGCTACATCTTAACCCAGGAGTAAGCAATGCTCATCGGCCGTATTGAACACGATCCCAAAAACACTTTCCGCTGCAGTTGCCGGAGTCAACGCTTGGCCGCCTTGAACTGTACAAAGAACTTTATCAGCAGACATTCGGCGAGAAAGTTGCAAATAACGATCTCGTGGACCTAATGCTCACGAATGTCATGGATAGAGACCGTGAATTCAAGCGGTTCTTGAGAGAGGAGGAACGAAAGAAAAACTGGAAGCAAAACAACAGGAACGAGGCACAGGAACTATCCCCTCAGCTGGTGAAGCTGAAACCGAATCTCACGCTGAGGCACAAAGCCATCAGCGTGAGCAGCACCAGGCATAAGGGTACTAGGTCTCGATATGCTGCGCTTGGATGATCTCACACATCTGTTCTACCTGGGGAACAACACGTCTCCACTTGGTACGCAGAACACGGTGATTGCCTGTAGCCCAACTGCGCACAGAGGTAACAGCCTCGTCAGCAGCCACGGCTATCTGGCGTGGGGTCATTACTTCCATCCAGCGCTCTACAGTAGCTTTGATCTCTTTGGAATCGACCCAAGCACCGCCTTCGATAGCGACGTGCTCGGACATGATTTCATTAAGAGCATTGAGCACTTTGTCATATCCGACCTTTCGAGGGACCGCTCCCCTGTCCAGGTATGAATGGATGCCACGGAAATAGAGCATCCAAGTTTCCCCGTCAGGTGCTCTGCGATCTTGGCCAGAGTCATGCCGTAATCGTCTCGCAGAGTAGCAATATGTCGAGCCAAGTCACTGTCGGTCTTGCTGCGTTCAGCACGCCCACGGGTTGTCGGAATGCTGATCTTGATTTCGCAGCCATGCCTCTCGAGCGTGTTGATCAGGTCGTTCAGGAGTGCGTCACGCATGACTAACCTCTATGAATATTTGGCAAGTCACCCGCCTTCTGAAATGCAGCGACTTGTTGGTTGGACGGCAGCCCGTTTGCATATCCCCAGGCAATGGCAGGAGGACATGAAGCAGGAAATATACGTTGCCTGGTTTTCTAAGGAATATGACCCTTCGTATTCCCATGATGCGATCATGAAATATGCTGGTGAGGCGGCTTTCCTCGCGGTCAGCACATGGCGCCGCCATACCATCCTACCAGTGACCGTTCATAAAGCCGGTCAGGCTGATAGCGAACCCAGGGCTGAGCAGTTTGATCTGATGGCTGAACAGATCCCTGGTTTCACTGAAGAGTTCAACGACGAAATCGACATTGACCCTGAGGCTTTCGTTGAGACCACTTCGATGGCTTCAGCGCACCTCATCGACCTACCAAACGCTCAGCTCGAACTGAGCTGTCTCATGAAAACTTGTTGGCCCTTCACTGCGAAGGCCTTTCGCCCGCTGAGATCGCAGCTGCAGCGAACATGACCGAGCGCAGCGTATACCGCAGATTGGAACGCCTTAAACATGGAAACCGTAGTACAGTATAGTAAAATTGCAGCGTTATCGGTAGCACTCTTAGGAGCTGCTTTATCCACTACCGCACTTGCCTCTGATCAGGACCTAGGTGTACTTGGCCCTACTTGGGAAATCGTAGAGCCCGACATGCGGCTGGCGATCGTGGCAGAGGCGCATGGTGTCGACTGGGACTCCGTAAATGAGCACCTAGCAGGGCAAGCTCAAAATCATACGAGAGACATCCCCGATTGGTTCGTCCCGATTGCCGAGCATACCGAAACTCACTTCGTAGATCCGTCCTATACGCTAGGTGAAGACATCGAAGCCTTGAAGCGGCAATCCGATGGTACATACCAGTGGGGAGTCATCTATGAGGCCGGCACCAAGGTCAACCCCTCAAGCACATACAGCCAGAGAACTGGCTCCTCGTTGTTGATCTTCGAGCCGATGATCAGCGTGAACTGGCCATGACGTTAAAGGCCCGACACCCAGCCAACCTAACAGTAATCGTCACAGCAGGAGACCCAGGTAGTTTGGCGTCTGATCTTGGCCAAGCCGTGTACTTCGCAGAGGAATGGCATTTCGATCGGCTGGGCATTACGCATACCCTCTCTTAGCTGGCGTTCGGGACAGTCATCCTGACGTAATCGAAGTGACCCATTTCGCCTATCCCTACGATGTCACCACCCTGGAGGAACACCTGCCATGAAGAGGTTACTACTCTGTTCTGACTGTTGCAGCTCTCACAACGGGGAGCGCCTATAGCGCATCCCGTTATCGGGTTCTGCCGCATGTCGGGAGAGATTTTCAATCCCATCAACGACGCGAACTGGAACAACATGTTTCCGGTAACGGTAGCTGGAATTTCCATGGGGTGGGTCTAATCCTTCCCTTATGCACATGGACTCAATCTGTTTGTGTCCTGGGCCTATGGCATCGACATGCCAGGGATCGGCATGACGTTCTGGGAACCAACGTTCCTCGCTGAAGTGGCGCGAACACCTGGCTGTATGTCGACGCTCGGTGGCACGCAGGTACTAACCGGATACGACTCCTGACTTCTAACCAAACGTATGGCTCGGGACGTGGAGATAGCAGCGTTACCAGGATGCAAATCCACTGGTATATCTACCCTCTGTTCAGTGTACTCAACATGATGAGTTCGCTGGGGTGCATGAATACCTCCGGATTTAACCTTGCAGACCTCACTGAGGTCGACGCCACTTGGCAGGATGACACTTGGACATCCATCGCATTTCCAGAGTCAGCTCTTCGCCAATCCAGTTGGTGCTCTCTCGTGCATCCCTGACGCCGTAGCTTCTGCAGCGGGTCGCCCCTAGACATGATGTTCTGGTGTCAGGGCTCTCAGGGCGTCGTGTATCCCCTCACTGGCTCAAGCACCACTCACAGCTCCCCAAGGTGGGAATCTCCACGTCCTTGGCAAGTACATGCAGCGTAAGACACGCATGGCGGGCCTGTTATCAACGACCGGCCCTTGGGCTGAATGCCAATCCGTTTACCTGCCGAACATGATTCGCAGCCAATACCGTATTGACCCGGTGGCCCCTGTTGCCAGCAACCAAACTGCTGTTCTTGGAATGTCCGAGTTCCGCTGGGGATGCTGCCTCCCGCCAACACCGCTGTTCGTACTGATTCCGCATTCTTGATCTGGGTAGGTAAGCAATGCTGCGCACTCTGACCGCTATTACTTTGACGCTATTCAGCACATCGGCGTTAAGCCAACAAACACCCGTACAAGCCGCTCAAGACGCTTTCTCTGCTCTTCAAGGGTCACAGGCACCTAGTGGCCTATTCGCTGGCCAGAAGAGCCCTGAGGCAATCCTGGAGGCGATGGGCGCGAACACAAGCGGATCAACCGCAGGCCAAGCAGCCGGCTCTGAGATGCTAGGAAACGTCCGGGCCCAAGGTCAGACCGGGGATCGCAGACCCTGAAATGGCCGCTGAATGGCAAGCACTGAGGGATTCGTTAGACCTAGGTGAACAGGATCGACTGTATTTCTTCATCTCATTTTCAATGCCCGAAAGCTTGATTCGTGGCTATGCACTTGATGCAGCCAGAGCAGGAGGCGAGCTGGTTCTGCGCGGAGTGGAGCCGGGTATAACGCTCCGTGACTTCACCATGGAGCGCTTGCTGAAGGTACTACGCCCGGGAGGCATGACAGCACCGATCCAGATCGACCCGCGACTGTTCGATACCTACGAGATCGAGACCGTACCCACGATTGTCCTTGCCAAGGAAGATCCCATGGGCGTGTCAGACCGCCAAGCGCCAAATAGGCGAAATCGATGGTCAGCAGCTCGAGTACCAGGGATGCCCTAAGGGCAACCCAGACAATTACTGGAAGGCTGAAGGGTCAGTAACTGCCCTATATGCCTTAGAGCAATTCAACAAAGGCGGTGCCGGCAATGCCGAGGTCTACATCAATGCGCTCAGGGCGAGGGCGCCGAAAGCGCTCCTGAGCAGGGAGGCGTTGCGTCAGCACAGTGGGAGTCGATGAGCGACGAGCTAGCTGAGCGCAACGCACAACGACTCCGTGAGCGCTATCAAGGCACTGATCGCGAAGTTTACGACACGCCAATGGGGCCGGCCGTTGGTCCCGCGGGACAGAATATTGATCATCTCTGGGAGGAGTGACATGCCGAAGGGCTCTTGCTTAAAACTGTTTGCCATGGGGCCGCTTTTGCGGCCCTCGTGCCCTTGAGCGACGTGGCGATGGCCACCCTAACCAAGCTGGAATGAATGCTGGGGAGCCTGGGCCAGGGATTTCAACCCAAACAACGCCTTCCGATCAGCTACATCGAGCCTGGGTCTTGAGGATACGAAAACCTCTGGTGAGCTTGGAGGAGGTGGGGCTTCAAGTTAAACAGAAACAGCAGCGAAACTTTAGATGCCGCGACGGGGCTCGCCTCACTGCAGGCGGCATTCGAGTTTTGGTCGAAGAGTGTGAACAAAGCGACAATGGTGAGCTTGAGCGGATCAGTGTGTCCGTATGTGACGCACTAACTCAGGGGATACGGTGTAGCGAGGACCGCTACACGGTCACAAGAGAAATACCGACCGGAGAAGCCGCCTTCAGCGGAGGCAACCTGTACGGAGCATATCGAGTCGAGGCTGAATGTTCTTCATCGTCTTGCACCATGACTATGCACCAACTTCACGGGGATGCATGGGGCGGCAACGATATGCGTCAGAAAGGGAATGATAGAGTCAATCAAGATCCCAATCACCCGTCAAATACAATTAGTGATGTTCGCGACAACCCTACTTTTGAACGTGGCGGCAACTTTGCTGATGATCGTTCAAAGTGTCTCGGCAATCAAATAAACCAACTTTTCAGTGAAGGTGATATTCCAGTTTCATGTGACCCCAACGACCCAAGGACAATTGATTTTCTTGACATCAATGCTGGTGGAGAATGCAAGCCGGATAAAATCACAACCGATTCCTGCGTGGTCGATATACCAACAAGATTCGTTACTTGTGAGCCTGAATCTCGGGAGTGTGAGGTAAGAAGAGACTCCGCAGAGTTTAGCTGCGCTAGAAAACTTGAGGTGACGGGAATAAAAATACCGACATAAAATGGCGACCACCTTTTACTATAACAAGCGACCCTGCCCTAGTTGCGTCGATTACCTCAGATATAACTTTTATTGCCAAGACCAAGGCTACCGAGTTGTCTATGACACGGTAAAGAAGTCAGATGGTTCACGTTATACAGGCCCTCACTCAAATGTCGTCAGTGGCGGCTTGAACACTACTGTACCTAAAACAACTGTTATAGAGGATTTCAGCGGCAGTAAATGCTTTCGAGTAGCTTACGAGCAGAACTGTAATGGCACTACCTGCAATGTCACAGCTTACTTTGAAAACCCTTGCAAGAACATAAGCTATGCAGGTTCAAATAGCTTCCCTATACCAATGAGAATTGAATTCACAGATAGAGTGATCGATGAATGTACTGGTTTAGAAAGCAGACGGCCTGAGTTATAAATTATGAAATATATTCATCTAGCAGCTTTATTAATCTATCTACTAATACCTCAGGTTACCTTTGGGGCTTTAAGCGACTACCAAGAGTGCTATAAGGTCGGAGAAACATGTATTGATTCTGCCCTAGAACAATAATGGGTGAAACAGTCAGACGAGAATGCTGGGAATATGCTGTTACTTATAGATGTTACGGCGATCCATATAGCCACACTTGCAATCTCGAAGCACTACAGAACGATGATGACTGGGAGTTGGTAAACACGTTTGGAGAAACATATCCAGCGACCTATTCGCAATATTCACGCATTCTTCCTGACAGTTGGATCGAAGAATGGCAAAAGAGCGAGTCTACATGTAGTGCCGACACTTCGTATGGCTGTGGCCCAGATATAAGCAGGACAGATATAAAGATGCTTCTGGAAATATTGTCGGCCAGAAAGTAACTAAGCGCTGTTACATCGGCGAGACACCACGTTGCAATAACGACCCGAACTGCAACATAACGAGCTACGACTGCACCAGAAAGCAAGACGGTTTATGCGTTCGGCAGGAACAGACATATACATGTCGCGAAGATGGGAAATGCGATCCTAGTTCCTACGAAATTATGCCTGAAGTTAGCGATGATGAAGGCGCCTTCTCAGACGCTATTGCAGCGGCAGGTGTCATGGACATGATCGCTGCCGAGGGTGGGCTAGATGAAAACATGCGGATCTTTTCTGGCATGGAGCGCGAGTGCAAAGCGATTACAAGCGATTTCCGTCGCATGATGGAATTTAACGCAACCGTATCAACGGTTTTGGCAACGTATTTTGGCGGACCGCTTGGAGCTGTCTTGGCTGGCACTGCTTCGGCAGACATTCTAAATGCTATTGAGCACATGCAATGCTGTCAGGAAGACCCAGAAGATGTCGTTTTGACCAGCTCATTTATCTCTATGGCAACAGGAATCGGTGCTGACTACTGCGACCTCGAAGATGTAGAGCTTGCTGCTGCCCGCATGGCGAAACGAGCCGTCCAAGTTACACCCGGCTTTGTTCCCACCAATAATACGCTATGCACGTTCGCAAATTATATTTACAACGCGCCTGCGAAAGGTGACATGTCCTACGCGAAGCAAATATGCGCACATTGGACAAGGCCATGGTCGATTGCTAACACCCAAACTCAGGTGGATAGATACCAACGCTGGTGCGAGTTTGACTCGATGCTTGCCAGAATTATTCAAGAACAGGGTCGAGAACAGCTTGCCGAGTTGGCTTCGCAAAACGCAGGTGGAGCTGTTACCAAGCGCATTGAGTTTCCTTTTACAATTCTGCCGGAGGATGGTCGAACGAGCTAAATGCCAACGGCAATCGAGTGCGGTTCTGGCAGTGGAAGAGGAATGCTCTACCGATGAAGGCTTTACCAATTCGATGTTATCTGGATACGACTGCCCTTCAAGCCCAGACATTTATGCAGCGGTCTGCTCTGAATCGTCATGCGGGGCACCGCCTGATCACCCTGTTTATGGCTTTAGCCCAGGCTGGAAACCCATCGCTTAGCAGCAGAGGATCATCACACCCGTGCGATCAACCGATATTCGGTAGTAGAAGGTGGGTGTTTTGAAGATGGCAGCTGTGAATACAAAGTTCACGCTTGAAAGCTGGCGCTGGTGGTCAGATGCGCATTCCTTAGATATGAAGTGGCCAATCAATTTTCCTAATGATGGCTGGGGCGAGTTTTCTTGGCGCATAACAATGTTCACTTCGAGGCATATACAAACCCTCTAGGTTCAGAATCCCCTTCCAGAGGGCTGCGCATGTGTATCGGTTCATCTTATGAATGCTATGACAATGCGGCGTGGAATGAAGTCAACATCCAGAATGACATTACTAATTTGAATAACTATGTCAGCAACAGTCCACCAGTGACTCTCACTGGTGGATGTTCCGATGAGGAATGTGAGTTTAGAGCTTCAATTGAGGTCAATCTTACAGCTAAGCCTTGGTACACCTACTCAGAAAAGAAATACGAGCCCTGCATGCTAAAGGTTTTGGGTAGCTGTGTGACAAAGGCCTCTACAACTTACGATCGTCAGTACAAGCCAGACTGCACCGGGTTCACTATTGACGAGTTCCTTGCACTTGATCTCGGCGATATGGATTTCTCGGTACGTGGAAACGTTGTCGGAAAAGCACAATCGGAGTTCAACCAGACATGGGCAAGATAGCTTTAATTCAAGCTACTTGTGTGGTGATGGTATTGGCATCTATGGGCTCCTTCGGGAGCCCAGTAGACCGAATCACTGCCCAAGCTGAAGCGCTGGCATCAGGTGCAGCCGGTTCAGAGGAAGTGGTGCAGAACGCGGGCAGAGGCCTTTCATGTTCACGCCCAATAATGGGTATGTAGGCCTAGAAACCCAGCTAGATGTATCGCTCACATATACGTCCTTTGAGAACGGTGGACAGAACGTTAGAAGAGTTGAAAAAGCAGTTGTCGACTGGGGTGACGGCTCAAGTCCGACCACAGTGACCCTGGCACACCCGCCTACCATACGTATGGCCACCGCAATAAGGAGGGTGCCATTACACCTCATGGAAGTATTGTCTATACCGGCAGGATTACGTTCGTGACTACTTCAGGCAATGCATATACCGAGCAGTTTCAATATAGCATGTGGCATTCCTTTCTTGACTCGCTTGTTCCCGGAGGAAGATCGCTACCCAACAACATGCTACCGAGCGTTAGTGGGGCTGGTGGCAGGGAACGTTTGCCCAGTGGCTTCTTTGATAGGAACAACAAATAATGCAAACTCAAGGCTGCGCTGATCATTGTGGCAACAACCATGCCTTTGTTTGCCAATGCTCAGGAAGGCGACAATGAACCCGCGCATCAGCTTTACGGCGGTCATGATGCTGGCGCGCTACTTAGCAAGTCGCTTATGGTGACCAGCCAGCTAGATTGGCTCAATGCCTGGTCGCTGAACCTTGAGGCAATCCACCAGAAGATTTGCCCCAAGGCTATATCGGAGTTCTAGTCTTCGCGTCCCACCCAGGACACCTCATAAGCCTTCATCCTCTGGAGGACAGCTCATCTTTGACGATTCGCTGCCATCAGGCACCGCTGCCCGACAGCCGTAGCTACATCGCCCCGCTGCATGGGCAGCCGGGATGTTCCGTGCTGATAGCGTGACGCTGGAGGATTGCCCATGATAGCCGGCAGAATGGATGCGCTGGCGCTTACCGCCATTGCAGCCGGCGTTGCGGCCGCTACACCTTTGTCGGCACCTTCCCAGCATGGCCTGCTGGCGTCCTGGGTTCGCTGGGCATGGCGCAGCTCACATGGAGCCAGGCTATGGCCAAGCTGCGCCAGTACGACGAGGATTCCCGAGGGGCTTCGTGCTGCCTTCAGACGAGCCAGTAGATGATAAGGGCCTTCCTTACATATCGGCCTGACCACCGACAAAATACTGAATCAACATGCCCGACATCCTCGGCAGCGACACACTGCGATCGTGGGTCAGTCTGGTGTGGGTAAGACTACTCTTGGTGAATATATCCTCTGGCAGCAAACTGCGCGTGGGCGCGGATGGCTATTCATTGACGCCAAGATCGATCGGGACACTCGGGATCACCTAGCGTACATGGCCAAGGTGACAGGCCGCGAAGATGAACTCTACATTATCGACGTGTCAGACCCCGATAACGCCAATACCTATAACCCTGTTCTCCACGGCGATCCTGATGAGGTGGCATCTCGACTGATGAACCTCATTCCTTCTGCGGAGAACAATCCAGGCGCCGATCACTACAGGCAATCCGCCAATCATGCACTCACTGTCATCATTGCCGCTCTGCAAGCCTCCGGTCAGTTATATCACTTCGGCGATCTATCAATTCTATTGCAGTCCGATAGAGCCCTTGAAAACTTGGAGAATGACTCCTCAAGGGCCTGAGAAGAGGGCGCTATCGATCTTCCTCGATCAGTTCCGTACCCGTACCAAGGAAGGGACAAAATCGACCTCAACCGCATGAAGCAAACGCTGGGCGGGATGGCAGGCCGGATTGCACTGTTCGCCCAGGGTAAGTTTGGAAAGGTCTTCAACGTTTATGCCCCGGAAATCGTGCTTACCGAAATTATTCGTAAGGCCACATGCATGTCTCGCTTCCGACGATGGGAAGGACACCGCAGCCCTCAACCTAGGGAAAATGATCGTCTCGGACATTCGCTCTGCTGTTGCCTACATTCAGGATTTACAAGGGCGAAAGGCCAGAGCATTTCATCGCACTTCTGGATGAAATGGGTGCTTACGTAATGGAAGGGTAGGGCGTCTCTTCGAGCAGGCGCGATCTGCCAATATCGCACTGATTCCAGCCTTCCAGTCCTTCAGCCAGCTTAATCGAGTCTCGCCAGACTTTGCAGACATCGTGATCCAGAACACATGGAACAAAATATTCTTCAAGTTCGGTGCGAAAGACAGCCCTGAAGAGGCCGCTGAAATACTAGGTAAAACCAAGCGTTTTCAACGTACTGTCTCAGTCTCGGCTAACCAGGGAGAGAGTGCGCAGTATTTGAGAACCACCCCACAATCCAGCATGTCCGATGGCGGCGGCATGGGTGAAAGCTGGCGCGAAGTTGAGGAGTTCAGGGTAACACCGGATCAATTGAGAGCCATGGATATGGGGCAAGCGGTCATGATGATGGCGCTCGCATGTATCATTTGAGAACGCCAATGATCAACTACCCCAAACACATTCCTTCATTTAAGGTAATAAAACGCAAGATGAAGATGCCTGCCGACAAACAGGCGCTTAACTTCGAGGAACGGCTAAACGAGTTTCTTACAGCAACTGTTTAGGGGTAGTTATGATTACAGTGTTATTTTGGGCGACAATCGCCATTTTCGCTATGTTGCTCTTAGGAATTCTTCCGGGAGTAAAAGAAGTCTTTAGGCCGCTCATGGACATTATATCCAAGGGAACCGTCGAGGTATTGAAATTCGCCGGGGATATATTCTTTGGCTTGCCAAGACGATAATTCATGCCCATATCGACCTTGCTACCCACTTATGTCATAAGCGCTCATACTTTGACCCAGCAGAAAGATGAGAAAATAGCCGCTTCATGTTGTACATTGAAATCGTCGTATGGTATTATTACATGACAGTAAGGTAATTGCGTCGATCGCTCGGAGGTCGAAATGGCTAACAATAATCGCAAAGCTCGCCGCCAACGTGCGATCGCAGCCCGCCAAAGTGCCGCCCGGAAACCCAAGGGTTCTTTCGTTGTCAATGAGCTTCAACACTTGATCGGTGCAGAAGAAGAAGATGTTGTACGTGCCGCTAGGTGGAGAGCCAAACAGAACATATACGTATTTCTGATGGTGAACTTAGTAATAATTCCAAGCCTATTAATATTTACCTATTTCACATGGGATAGTGCCCTGGCAAAGTGCTTCCCTATTTGGGCAGGGTATGCTCTGGTTCTTATATTCCAGACCAGGGCGATGTTGAGGTTCAAACGGATCATTAAAATGCATGAAGAAAGGCTAGCAAGGGCCTTTTTCTTATGGCGGGTGTCCATTAATTCTCGCGGATCAATATCTGACCCTTGGTTGGGGAAGACTCTTCCGTTGATTCAGAACCTCGACGCACCTGGCCGCGATTGATCGTAGCGGCCGTAGCATTCTGGTTGAGCCATTATTGGCCTGAGAATCAATTTGCTCTTGAGTAGACGGCATAGGAGAGCTGGCCGGCTCAAATTCGCCATCCCTCCATACGTGTAATATGCATGCCCTCCTTCACGCTCAACAGCATAAACTGCCTGATTGTTCTCATAGTAGGTTGGAACGAAGGTGTCATCTCCGATCTGTATATTGGATCGTTCGCCTCCGGTAATGAGAGCATCCGCATTTTGTTGGTCAGCAGCATCGATCGCCCTACGATCAGCGACAGAAAAGCTACCTCCTGTATCGATCACATGATAAGCATCTGGCCTTTCAACGTCCGCTTGCGCATTACCTTGGATCGCCTAGCCGTTCGCTGGAATCAACCGATAGTGAACTTACACTCTCTATCGGTGTGGTGACTTCAGTTGCCGTTGCTGCTCTTGCGCCCAAATCGCTTGTATTTGCGCCGACACTGCCACTTACAGCATTCTCACGCCCGGCAACTTCAGCATGATCGGCATTCTGTCGCTGTTCAACCTCACCTCGTAGATCATTGGCATCGCTACGCATAGCAGAAATAGTCTGTGGGCTGGCAGGAGTAGGGATCGAGCCACTGCGACTTGCAACATATTCCTCGCGTGCTTGCTGTTGAACCTGGACAGCTTCCTGATAATCGTTTGAGGCCGCATAGAGCATAGAGGCGCGGTCTTCACCGACCCGCCCTCAAGTACCTGTCGAGATTCGCTCTGGGATACTTTTCTGAATATCGGCTGCCGTCTTGACCTACAACTTGAACTGCACCATTTTCAGAGAAAGATAGCTTCCCAGTATCTGATTGGCTCAGGCTCATAGATTCTTCGGTCGTGTCTTGGCTAGTGTCTGAACCACGGACCCCGACTTCGCCCTGTACAGATGTCCTTGCATAAGCGCTAGCACCCGCATTAAGTGAAAGACCAACCTCTGTTTTACCCCAGCTTCGATTGAGGCCTTTCCGGCCGCATGCGAAGTAACATCATTAATTTCCCTTTCCGATAATCCGGCCTGCTCCCTTGCCTGGTAGCAGACAGCTCCGACATATATTGTTGCCCTTGCTGATCCTGAGACATCCTTGACCAGTCAACCGAGCCGTCAGTTACAAACCCTTGGTCTTGAGCGTATTGGGTAGCCGATCTGAAGGTATCAGTCATCATATTCTGGGATTGTTGGCTAAATGACTGTTTCGCTTCTTCTGTTCTCTGGGTCGCTTCACTAAATGCCTGCGACTTAGATAGGCTCTCCTCATGTCTGCCGCTCTTAGGCCTACGTTCGTATCCTGCCCGCTCATATTCGTAACTTGAGATGCCCCAACGCCGACATGGTGTGCCGATACTTCTTCCCAGAGCTATAACGGTGAGGTTTTGGTGAGCATTCATGTTCGCGTTGTTCATACTTACCTGGCCAGCCGAAGCTGCACCTGTAGACATGTTGTTCGCGGCTGTCGCCGCTTGTTGGCTACCAGATGCCCTGTCCAAGACAGAGGTGAAGGCGTAACCGCTGCCAGATACTAGCCCCACATGATGGCGGGAACTAAGGTGGACATAAAACCTGATGCCATCACCATCTTGTCCGACATCTCGCTGACTGCGCTCATATTGGCCATGGTGAGACCATCAGCGAGGTATCCCGCTGTCTGCCCTGGAAATAGAGCATCATGATGTAGTTCACGATAGCGAGCCCTGGCCACCATAAAATGAGCCAGGTCATCACCTGGGCATACGAGGTGCCCATCTTCTTGCCTAAGCCGGGGACCAACACCGCAGCAAACACAATCGGCGCCAGCCCAATCACGAATGCCTGAAGGATCGCGAAGAAATAGCCCGCCATATCGGAAGAGAATAGCTGTGCTATACCATCCAGATTGCTGGGCACGTCGAGCCTGTTCCATATTCAAGGCTGAGATCAGCTCGTTGGAGCCTGTGGCCATTGCTGCGTATTCATAGGTGCCTGAGTACATTTCTGCGATTGCGGCTTGTGTGGCAAGCCCTGTGGCGTCCTGAACGGCACTTCCCCTGAGGCCAGCGAAACGAATCATCCAGAGCGGCTTGTGCCAGCGCTGTTGAACCTGCTGCCTGCTGAAGCCAGAACGGGGAAGCTTCCCTCATGCCGTTCAATAGCGCGGGAGCTGCAGTCTGCAAACGGTTGTCAATGCTCGCGTAGGCCTCATCGCAAGCCTGCATGCCACCATTTGGATCGGTCGAGTCATAAACGACGGTATAAACTGCCCGGTTCAGGTTATTGCCTAAAACCCCATGCATTTTGTGAGGGTAATTAGCGTCACCGGGGATATTTTGCCGCTAAAATATTCGGCAACGCACAGTCATTCATGAAACTTTGAATGCTTGATCGCAGGTACGGATCAGTCAGGCGAATCTTCTTCATGTCATTCAACATGCTTGCCGCCATGCCAATGGGAGCCCCTGAAATACGTAGATTTTCGAAGTTTGGCGTCGTGAAGTTAGTTTCAATGCCGTTTGTAGCCCACATCCCTATCTCTGAGATGACAACAGCAGGAAGACCGATGGCTGCCGGAACGCCTTCAATTCGTTGAATGAATTGGGGCGACCAACGCCATCCACACCATGTCTTCAATAAGAATATCGACCTTCAAAGAGAACAGCATGTAGACAGTAAGAATCATGCCGGCAAAATACATGGCCACCTTTTGCAGACTTCCACCCAGGATTCCCGTAAAGCACATCGCAAAGGAAGCCGGCCATCGCCAGAACAGCGCCAAGTTCCTGAACCCAGGGTTTGAGTCAGGGTCAGTCAGGCGTTTAATCGCCTCCAGTATTTGCGCCAGCGCATAACCATTGCCATAGCCATAAAATGTCCAAGTGTCACCACTTGCAGGCGTCATGGTCTCTGCGATTGCTAACCCGGAACAGCGACCAATCCAATAGCTATAAGGGCAGGAACAAAGCCATTTCATCAGTCCATCTCCCGAACCATATCACGAGCGAAATCCATGCCGGATAGACCCATGGCATGAAGATTTCGCAACGGCGCGCAGTTGATCTTGTCAACCTGGCTCATTATGTTTTCCTGAGTCTCAGCCATAAGGTTAATTTGCTGAGCCTTCTGGGAGGTCATGACAACTAGCTCGCGGAATTCGCGCAAGATCTCACCGGCACGGATGATGTCATCGATGTCTTAGCCGTTGCCTGGACGGCATAGAATGTACTCAATGGAGATCATGTAAGACAGAATGGTCGAGTTACCAACTACTAGGTCGTAGGCAAGGTCCGGGTAGGTCGCTGCAACATTAACTGCTTGATAGAGCGGGAAGGGCGCTGCAGCAATAATGGCCTTTTGAGAAGCGGTCAGCGGGGTGCCACTGGCAACGTTCTTAACCGCACCTTCCAATTCCATAATCACCGTGGTCAAAGCCGTGGCCTAGTGATATATCCTCAACCTTTGCTTTGTTCGGGTTCTCTCTCAGATCACTGTTGCTACAAGTATAAATCTCGGTGGCCTGGCCTGAGGCGCCTGACCATATCTTGTCCTCGCAAAGCTGTTCACGAAGTCAGCGTATTCAATGACGGTCGGCGAGGCTTTATCACTTCCACAGGAATATGTCCAGCATCGCATCGGCAGTTTCGATGGTTGGCGCAAAGGTGTTCGAGTCGCCACTACCCTTTGTTGCGAACCTCAGTACCAATCCAACTCATCAATAGCTCGGCAAATATCTTGTTCTCTGCCCCATGTTGTTCCTGCCATCTCGCCCAGGGCAATACCTGCTTCTTGACCTATGTGCGGTTGCCATCAAGCTCTAAGGCCAGTGCGCGATCCCGGGATTGTTGCTGGGTGGTCTCGCACTTCGCGGCCCGAATCCGATTTGCTATCACAAGTGTCCTTCTGGGCTGCCAGCCAGTCACTTTCCACGCCCTCAAACATCCCTACCGAACTACACCAGAGATTCCCTAATTCGCCGGAGTAGTCAGGGAACCCTCAACCAGTGCGGTAGCAGCCTCACAGCTGTCCTGGGATAGTTTCGCCGCCGCCTGTGCCATGCGTTGTGCGAACTCAAGCACATCCCCACAAATAGGGCAGAGCTGTTTGAGCGCGAGCTGGAAGGAGAGGGCTACAACCCTTGGGCGATTTGCTCCAACATCTGCTGGATCTGCTCACTGTCGATATGGGAGAAGCCACCAAAATGCGCGTCGATGCCATTGCAGCCTACGTCTAGCCGCGGCGGGTCCATGTTGACTAGCGAGTAGCGGTTCTGAAAACCGCATGGTCAACCCCGGCCGTGTATCCATGCCGTGTCCTGGTCTCAAACGACGCTGCGCTGTTTGAGCTACTGAAACCGCCTCCGGCACTGGATAGCCGGTCAAACGCATTTTCGAGTGCGTTGGCTTCAGCCAGGCTTGTGGTGGCCGTTATCGACATTCCGCTGATCACGGCTGTTGCCACCATGGTTACCAATTTGTTTCTGGAGAACATTACTCAACTCCTTGGGAATGCCGGCGCCGAGGCCACCGGATGACCGTTCCAGCATGTCGGGAACGCTGAAATCAACAGGAGGACTCGTGCCATCACCAACCGCCTCGAGGCCCTTTTCTGCTGCTCGTTGGATAGCACCAAAGAAGACCTCAATCCTCGAGGTAATCCGCTGCGCTGCTTCAACACCACTGGAGACGCGGAACCAAAGATCATCCTGTGGCAGGTAAAGCCAGAGGTCCGGTACCGCTTCGACGGCAAGGTGGCCAGCAGCCTCTACTGAGCGTCCTGTGGTATCGCAGCTGTTCGAGAACTCTGGCATGCACCCCATCAAGTGGGGCGTTGTAAATGGTGAGCCCAGTACGTCGTTCGAGCTGCTTCATAACTGGTTGCATGTCATGACAGAATTGGCAGCTAGACCGGGTAAACCAGACGAGAAACCCATTCTGGTCATCTATCTCTTCCATGACCGCATTGCGCTTGCCATCGCGTGCTCGTGACGCTGCACGAAGCCAAAGGAAGACGGGGCTATGTACGAGGGTTGAGGTCCTGGTTTTGGATCTGATTCCACTCCCACATCCTCGACATTGTGA